>DASXUF010000103.1 GCA_036504975.1 Candidatus Binatia bacterium
GGAAGGCGGCGACCAGATCGAGTACGAAGAAGAAGACCCCGCCATCCACCGGGACTACGAGGCGGCCCTGGCCAAAGCGGGCGCGACCTGCAGAATGGGCGGCAAGCACCCCTTCTGCACGGCCAAGGCGGAGGCGGCGTAGCGCTAATCGAAGGCGTACAGGCCCGCGGCACAGACAGGCTCATTTCGACGTTTCGGGAATGCCGAAACGTGGAAGTGGATGATTCTTCTTCCCCCAATCTAAGCGTTCTTCGCCGCCAACTTTCCACGCCTTCTAGACGGTCTCCGTTCTTTTATCTTTTGTTCCAGCCACAGATTAATTAGAGCGTTACCGGAAATCTTGTGTGCGCGGGCTACCGACTGTATTTTTTGGAGAGATCTTTCTTGACGGCATAATAAGTCGCCTCGGGCTCGAGTACGACGTCGAATTTGACCCGCCTCGTCTTATCCCAAACACCGCTCAAGTCATGCTGATCCCAATACTTTCCGATTTCGGCATACGAGCGTGCTTTGGAAATCGAACTCTTATTTTTTTTCATATCTTCTGCCCACCCTCGTCCGTCCAGGTTGAACTACGACAAAGTCGCCGATCAGCCGCTCTCCTCTTTGCCTCACCAAGTCCACTACGGTTTGCGGAAGGCTGCGTCGAGCCCGCGCCGGAAAACGAAGAAACATTACGCCGCCACTGGGCCGCTTGTTGGCGTAGACCAGTTGCCCGAAGTCCTTATCTTCGTGATTAAGATGCGGTCTTCACGCCAACGTGTCGGCGGCGTAGCCTATGGCCGCTTGGATGTCTTCCCGCGAAAGCCGGGGGTAGGCGTCGAGCAGGTCATTTTCAGTCGCCCCTTCGCTCAGCTTTCTGAGAATCAATTCGATGGGAATACGGGTACCGCGAATGACAGGTTTCCCCAGCATCACCTTGGGGTTGATTTCTATACGGTCGGTAACGGTCATGGGGAATCTCCGATCTGCGAGATCATTGTGACGTTGCGAGAACCATCGCGTCAAGCCGCAGGTGGTACTTTCGTGTTTTCGCAATTGCGAAAACGTGAAAACATCACGAGTGGTTCATTTCGACGTTTCGGGAATTGCCGAAACGTGGAAGTGTCTGATTTTTCTTTTTCTTGCTGAAAGCTGATCGCTGACTGCTGACCGCTGATAGTTTTTTCCCATCGATTATCCTGCTAATTTCTTGATCGAAGGGCGCGACTTCATGCGCTCGCACCATGCGCCGAGACGCGGCAGCGCCGCCGCCGGCAGGACGCCGTAGTCCACCATGCGGCCGAAGCGCGGCCACAGCGCGACGTCGGTGAGACTGAACTCGCCCAGGAAATAGGGCTGGTCGCCGAGCGCGTCCTCCAGATAGCGCAGCAGCTCTCGGAGCGCGCCGCGCTTCTCTTCCATCAGCGGCGCGTTCCGCTCGGATTCTTTCTTGAAAAAAATCTCGTTCCTGAGCACCCAATAAGGCTCGTGCAGGTGGTTCAGGCCGTAATCGATGAAGACCCGTCCGCGGCCGCGGAGATACGCATCTTTGGGCATCAGCGGCGGGTCGGGGTAGCGTTCGTCGAGATACTCGTTGATGATGCAGGATTCGAAGAGTACTTTGCCGCCGTCGTCTATGACGGGAACCTTACCGTACGGATTCAGCTGCAAGAATTCCGGTCGCTTTTGGTCCCGCCGCGCGAGATCGAGGGTCACGCGCTCGTACGCGAGACTTTTCTCGTGGAGAGCGATCTTCACCCTGTCGCTGTTCGACGACGGCACGGCGTCGTACAACTTAATAGCCATGCTGTTCCTCCATCTAGCGTCCAACCTACTCTGAAAGCCTGAACTCCGGCAACAACTTGGTCGCTTCGGCCGCTTCGATCGGCTCGATTTTGAATGGGCCCTTGCCGTCGCTGAGGCTCGCCGCCACAACTCCTCCAGCAAGCCCGAAAAGCAGCGGCAGCGCCATATATTTATGGTGTTCTTCGCGCCGCGATACGCGAAGGTAGTAGGTTCGCTGGGCTTCGAGGTTCATTTTGAGAGCGAATCGCCCGCTGTCGCTCCAAATGTCGGCGGCGACCTCCCGTTCTCCCGGAACGGCATCGACAACGAGAAACCCTCTGTTCTTCAACCCGCCGACGCGGACGCCGTCGATCTCCAGCCGCGCGGGCGGACCGCCGACGGGGCTTTCCTCCAGGCGAAAAAAGATGAGGCGCGCCTTGTCCGCCGGCACGGGTTCGGTGGCAAAGCGGCTTTCGTCAAATCTCGCCCCGCTCGCCGAGCAGCCGGCGAGGAGGAAAAGAACGATGATCGCCGTGAAACGTTTCAAGCTTGCCTCCTCACTTTCGTCTTTTCGCAATTGCGAAAACGTGAAAACATCACGGAACGGATCATTTCGACGTTTCGGGAATTGCCGAAACGTGGAAGCGTCGCATGATTTTCATTCGAGAGTGTCGGGATATCCCGTGAACCGGATACACTCCTCCACTTCCTGAAGCCAATTCAAACGGCTACACCCGGGAGCCTTGTCGTAGCCTTCGCCGGGCTGGCGACTCTTATGATTTACCGCCAGCGAGTTTATCGGCGGCCAACCATTGTCGTGACACCACTCTGCAATTTCGCGTAAGAAAGGACCGACGTTGCGCTGCAGATAGCGTAAACCGGCTCTATCACAGAGCAGGCCGTAAGGAATGAGGGCGGAATCAGTCGAAACTTGCCCTGGCGGGCGAACTATTTCGCGATGATGATTGAGAAGTGCTTTTGCAAGGGCACGAGCTTCAGGCGACATGATCCAGTGTCAGTGATTTGTCTGTTTTTTCATCTTCATCCCTCTTCCTTCATCCTTGCTACTGACCCTCCTACTTTGACGCCAATAACTGTTTGATCCGGTTCACGATGGCGGGCTCGATTTCATACAAGCCGTTCACCATCTTTTGTATGGCGGGTCCATCGACCGGGTCGATCTCGAGCTTCGCCTTTTCCGCCTCGGCCAGAAGCTGAGGATCTTTCAGAGCGCTGATGAAGGCTTTCTGCAGTGTTTGCACGCGCTCTGCGGGCACTTGGGGAGGGAGAGAATAGAGCCTCTGTTTGCCGTAAAGGTCGCTGGCGATCCGGAGAAGTTTTTTCCCTTCGTCCGTCTTGGCGTAGTCGACCGCGAGAGGGACCCCCTTCAGCTCGGGATGAGGCTCGCTCATCGTCTGGAGCACGACATGAGCCTGTCCTGCCTGCAGCGCGTTGGCCCAAGTCACCTTCGCCGATTGCCAGCCAAAGGCGCAGGTACCGTCGAGTTCCCCTGTTTCCGCCGCCAGCCTGATTTCAGCGGTACCCTTGAAGCCCTCGATGAGCTGGAGGGGGAAACCCGTGGCGGCGGCGAGGAGCTTGGTATCATCGGTGCCGCTGGTGCCGGGGCCGATCGCCCCCAGCTTGACTGGAGTTTTGGCCTTGCGCCAATCCTCTGCCGTCTTTATTCCGCTGCGGTCGGTCGTTACGCACACGAGCGAATCCGCCGTCGGCATACCGAGCCAGCCGAACTTGCGCCCCTCGAACTGCACCGCGGGGTTTCCCATGAGGTGCTGTAGAATAAGCGGGCCCGACCAATGCCCGACGACGGTCCCGTCGCGCGGAGCGCTGTTAAAGACGTGATTGGCCGCGATCAGCATGCCCGCTCCAGGCATATTCTGGACGACCGTGGCGGGTTTGCCGGGAATATATTGAGAGATGTGGCGCGCGATCAGCCTGGTGTACGTATCGTAGCCGCCGCCGGCGGAGCCCCCGACAATGAATTGGATTGTTTTGCCCTTGTAGAACTCCTCGACGGAGGCGGCGAACACCGCCGTGAGCAGCGCTACCGAGATAAATATAGAGAGCAAAAATACGCCGAGTGCCTTTGCCATGAGCCACCTCCTGGTAAATCGGCTGTCCTCCCCGGAGGCTAAGTTGTCCGTGAGGCTCATGTCAAGTCCACGATAGCCCCGCGTAAATTGGCTGAGAGCTGTTTGATCAGCGGGCTTCAACAACAAAGTGGAAGTGGTTCGCATCGAGCAGAAGCCCGACAAAAAAGAGAGGCCCCCGAGGGCCTCTCTTTTTTTTCCGAGGCCCGGCTGGGGCCGGGCCGGAAGCGCTCTCTGGCTAGACGGCTCTAGCGGCGATCTGGTGGGAAGTCGAATTTGCGACCTCAAAGGACTCCACTTTCGGAACACCTTCAACCACCTTCGACAGGGTCTTCAAGATCTCAGGATACTTCTCGCGGCCGTAAGCCTCCGCATCCTCTTTCCTATCCCAGAAACTCAGGGCGACCACCTCGTTACGTTCCGGGGCGACGAGAGTGATCTCATCCCTAAATCCCTTTTGTTTCCGGAGAACAGGAATAACCTCATTCTCAAGTGTGCGGGTAAACTCAGGCGCACAATTGACCTTCAGCTTTATTGCGACGTTGCGAGTATACATATCAACCTCCTTGGTTGGACTGGTGAGAGGGCTGAATTTGGGGGGGCTTACTTGAAGAATTTCAGGTAACCGAGGAGGGAACCCTATGCCTGGCTTCCGTCTTTACCGCTATGATGGTCGGGCACTTTTTGGATCCATTGATGCCTCCGCTGCCCGACTCAGCACTTTACTATCAACCTATATTCGGAAGAAAGATAGGGGTTGATCAAAATAAATTACCCGCTGGTTTTCTCCCAATCCATTAGACACCTTCGATCAATTTTGGAACACGGAGATTTGCCATGCACTGCCTCTAGCACAGGAGCAGAGAAAGTGTCAGTCTTCGTAAGACCAGACAGCTTGTCCCCAAGTCATCGCCCGGACATCCACACCAGTCCGGCTTGGGCGGCTAAGCCTTCGCCGTGCGGAACTCCCATCCGGAAACAACCCGCCGGTTATCTCGGCGCACAAGGAGAATAAACATGAAGCAGGATGCACGAAAAAATTTGCATAGGCGGAAGCGACAAGAGAAGCGCCTTGCTATGAAAAAGTACATAGCGGAGAAGAAATCAAAGGCGATGGTTACGTGAAAAGCGAAGAATGGGAAGGCATGGTTGCGCATTTGAGCAAACGTGACAATGAATCTATTGAGGAGACCAGAATGAAAATCGCTCTTTACTACGCCCCCAACACCTGCGCGCTCGCGCCCTATGTCACCTTGACCGAAGCGGGCGCCGATTTCGAGGTCCGGGCGCTCAACTACCGCAAGCGGGAGCATTTCACGCCCGAGTATCTGAAAATCAACCCGAAGCACAAGGTGCCGACGTTGGTGGTCGACGGCAGGATACTGACCGAGAACGTCGCCATTCATCAATGGGTCCATCGGACCTTCCCCGACGCGAAGATCCTGCCCAGCGATCCGTGGGACGAGTTGAAGGCGGTCTCGCTACACGCCTGGTGTGCCAGCGGCATCCACCCCTTTCTGAGCCGGATCAACAACCCGCCCAAGGTCTGCGACGGCGCGGCCGACAGCGTGATCAAGCTCGCGACGGAAGGTCTGTTCGAGAATTTCGGCATCGCCGACGAGATGCTGGCCGGGCGCCAGTACTTCTTCGACCATTTCACCGCCCCGGACGCCCATTTCTTCTGGTGCTGCCGCCGCGCCACCCAGTTGGAGGTGGACATTTCGGGCTTTCCCAACGTCGCGGCGCATTTCAAGCGCATGCAGGAGCGCCCGAGCGTCAAGAAGCTGCTCGGCTTCGAGAAAGAAGTGCAGGAAGGGTTTGCCAACACGGCCTAGGCAACTATCGATCTGCAACGACAAGGCTCCCGAACCCTTTTTTACCCTAAAAAAAAAGGGGCAACCCGACCGGTTGCCCCTTTGACTACTTACGTAACGCGAAAACTACCAGCGATCGCGTCCGCCGCCCCTGTTCCCGCCGCGTCCACCGCCCCCCCCGCCGCCGTCGCGCTTCTGCATCGGCTTGGCCTCGTTCACCACCAAAGTACGGCCGTCCAATTGCGTGCCGTTCAGCGCCGAGATCGCCTTTTGGGCCTCGTCGCCCGACGACATCTCGACAAAGCCGAAACCGCGGGATTGACCCGTGAACTTATCCGAGATCACGTTCGCGGACTGTACCGTGCCGTGCTCCGTGAAAAGTTCCTGTAAACGCCCTTCCGTTACGGAATAAGGCAAACCACCGACATATAATTTATTACCCATGTTCTCCTCCTAAGAGACTGTTATGGTCTTTGCTCCTCAGAACCTGACTGCAAATGCGAGAACATGGGTTTTTAAACTTATTAAAACCACGCCCTGGTCGGATTGTCATTTAGAGATCATTCGCAAGGAGAGAGACTGACAAGAGGCCTTCAAACTTTTTGCTTTCCTCAGAAGGCCGTATACTGAAGAAGATAATGCACTGTACGCGGTGCCGCACGCGATGTCAACTCCGATTGCGAAATAAATGCCGCGGGCGGGAAACTTTCTTTCGCCGCGAAGCAGGCAGCTGTATCCTATATCCCTCGGAGATGGTAAGATGAATCATCACGAACATCGTACCGGACTTCTCCTCCCTTTGGTTCGTAATCCGGACTAATCAAGCACGAGCTGGAAAACTTCGCTTCACCCGGGCTCCAGCGGAATATGGAGATTCGCATGAGGTTGACGGTCGGCAATAAGGTTGTTTATCCGGGCCGGGGACCCTGTCTCATCGGCGCGGTCATCAATAAAGTCGTTTGTGGAACGTCGGCAAGCTTTTACCGATTGACACTCCTGGACGACAGCAGCGCCGAGTTATTCGTGCCGGTCGAAAAGTCGAGCGATCTGCAAATCCGGTCATTGCTGGACCGATCCGAGATTCCCAAGCTACTGGCCAATCTCAAGACCCGCACCGGCCCAGCTACAGATCCTGGACCGAAAAGCTGGCGCCAGCGAAACCTGGAGAATCTGGAACTATTCAACTCGGGATCGATATTCGACCTGGCCCGAGTAGTCGAATCCCTGACGCAGTTGAGCGGCACCAAGACACTGGCGTCGAACGAGCGGGAGACCCTTCAGCGCGCGAGAGCGCTGGTGGTATCCGAGATCGCGGCAGTGATGGACGAAAGCAAAGCTGCCGCAGAGGCGCGCATCAACACGGTGCTGGAGGCCGGTAAGCAGAAGACGAACCGGCGGCAAAACTAAAAACTATTCGTGTGCCGGGCACACGCGGCGCATTCTTAGGCGATTGACATACCCGCCTTTGATTTGAATCGTACAAACAATCAGCCGGTTTATCCCGGCGCACAAGGAGAATAAGCATGAAGCAGAATTCACGAAAAGATTTGCAGAAACGTAAGAGACAAAAGAAGCGCGCTGCTATGAAAAAACACTTCGCGGAAAAGAAATTAAAGGCTGCGGTAGCGACCAGCATCGCGTAAGTCGTCATTTCGACGTTTCGGGAATTCCCGAAACGTGGAAGCGTCTGATTTTTCTTTTTCTTGCCCGCCCCTCGATCCGGAGCCTGTCCTGAGCTAGCCGAAGGGCCTCATTCTTCGATGTGAATTTCTTGCCAGGGCCTTCTCGGATCACAGTAGCGATGTCCGATGCTGCCGCTGAAAGCTGATCGCTGACGGCTGATCGCTTTGTTAATCTTCCAGCTTTCCGCTTTCATCCCTCATCCTTCATCCTTGACGTCTAATCCGGAATGCAAGCAGTTACGGTGATCCCACCAGGAGATCGGGGGAGTTCAACATCACCTCCACGGTGGTCCTCGCCGGCTTGTTCGTCGGAAAGAACTTGCCGTACTCCTCGTTATAGGCCGCGAGGTCTTCCCGTTTGGTCAGATGCGTTGTCACGGTTAGGGCGTTATCGAGGGACGTGCGAGCGGCTTCCAAAATAGTCTTGACACGCAGCAGAGCGTAACGCGTCTGCTCGCGAACGCCTTTGCCGACTTCCCCTGAGACCGGGTGTCTCCCCGTCTGCCCGGCCACAAAGACCAGATTGCCGAACCGCGTCGCGGGCGACAGATTAGGATTCGCCGCGGCCAGACTGACCTGAATGACTTCTTTCTTGGGCATCTCAGTCGAGATTGAAGTAGATGTCCGGGTGGCCCCAGGCGGTTGCCCGCCCGAGGCTCCCACAGACCCGTACGTGCATTTTTGATGCATACGGTTCCTCGGATCATGGTCTCGCTGCGCGAGAATCGCGCACCCTATGCCGAGCAAACTTCGACTGTTT
>DASXUF010000104.1 GCA_036504975.1 Candidatus Binatia bacterium
AGGCACTTCTCGTGAGTCGCCAATTCTTCGTCCAGCGAAATAGCCCGACTAAAAAAGGTATCCGCTCCGCCTGGAGCTGTCTTTTCGAAGAGCTTGACCTCTTCGGAAATGGGAACCCCGCGAATGTAGTTGGGCAGGTCGTCTTCGGTGATAATATTCCTTCCGGTTACCGCCACCGAATGCTCAATGATGTTTTCCAGCTCACGAATGTTTCCCGGGTAGCTGTAGTTCATCAGTTCCATCAGGGCCTCGCTAGAAACTTCTTCGACCTTTTTGCCCTGGACTCGAGAAAATTTTTCGACAAAAAAGTGCACCAATGAAGGGATGTCTTCTTTTCGGTTGCGCAAAGGAGGAAGGGTCACCTGGACGACGTTTAGACGGTAAAACAAGTCCTCTCGAAAGCGTCCCTTTTCAACCTCCTGCCTGAGGTCTCGATTTGAGGCCGAGATTACACGGACATCAACCTTAATCTGCTTGCTTCCACCGACCGGAGCGAAAGCCTTCTCTTGCAGGACTCGGAGCAGCTTGACTTGAAGGTGAAGCGGCAACTCGCCGACTTCATCGAGGAAGATCGTCCCCCCGTCTGCCTGTTTGAAGAGACCCATATGATCCGAGACCGCTCCCGTAAATGCCCCGCGCACGTGGCCGAAAAGCTCGCTCTCTATGAGATTCTCGGGAATTGCCCCGCAGTTGACGGCTACAAAGGGTTTTTCCTTGCGCGGTCCGTTCGAATGTATCGCGCGAGCTACCAGCTCTTTACCCGTACCGCTGTCGCCCGCGATCAAGACATTGGTGGTTGTGGTTGCAACCTTCTTGACAAGGCGATAAATATTTTCCACTCCGCCCCCACGGCCAACGACACCGTCAAACTGAAAATTGCTTGAAGGCTCTTCGCTGACCTGGTCGCGTAAGTCGCGTTCCCTAGCCTTGCGTATTTCTTCTCCCAGGCGAACTTTTTCCTCCAGTTCTTTCCGCTTGGTGACATCCTCAAAAATGCAAACATAACCGATCGCCTGCTCGCTCGGATCATTCAGGGGCGCAAGCGTTGACTTTAGATAAATGTTGCCTTTCCGCGCATCGGTAAATGCAAATTCATCCACGACGATTCTCTTTGCCTCGGATACTGCTCCATCAAAGTTGTAAGTAAGACCGGGAAAAATATCCGTGAGCTTCTTTCCTTTTACCGTCCCCTCCTGCAACGAGGTAAGGGTCTGGGCTCGAGGATTGAAGAAATTGATGTGGCCTTTAATATCGGTAATGGCTATGCCGCTCCCGACTCCTTGAATCAAGGCGTCTTTTAGCGCCTCCAGATCGTGATAATCTTTCTGTTTCTCTTTGAGTAGTTGTTCGGCCTCAAACACTTTCCGCGCAAGTAGCCCGCTGAGATAGGCGATAACAAAAAAAGCCGGCACATTAAGCATCAGGTTGCCAAGCAGCGGCCCAGCCTCGCCGAAGCCACTATAGCGGCTCCACAGTAGGAGGGCGCTATAACAGAAACTTGAAAAACCAGCCGTGATAAAGGCGCCGCGAAAAAATAATAAAATGGCGCCATTGATGATTGCCAGGTTGTAAAGGAAGGCAAACGGGCTTTGGCTATCTCCGGTGATGAGGACGATTCCGGTAACCAGGAGAACGTCAAAATCGATCTGTACGTGAGCGAAGACAACCGCATTTTTAAGCCAGCGAAGAACGAGTGCGGAAGCTATAGAGATAACGTACGCCGCGATGAGGGGAATCTGCAGGTAGCGGAACATCCCCGGGTCGCCGCCTTTGAAGAGATGCAAAAGCGCGGCGGCCCCCAAGAAAAATGAGAGGACGACTACCCTGAGAAAGAGCAGCCACTTGATCTTTCTGATCAGCTCTTTTTTTTCTTCGTCCAATTGTTTAGACTAGAGAGCCCAGTTGGAAGATCGGGAGATACATCGATATCACCAATCCACCGATAATGACTCCCAGAACAACCATAATAATCGGCTCCATAAGCGCGGTAAGGTTGGCCACGGCGCTATCGACTTCTTCCTCGTAAAACTCGGCTACCTTCTTGAGCAACGAATCCAGCGATCCAGTATTCTCGCCGATAGCGACCATCTGGCAGACCATGGGTGGAAAGATTTTGCTTTCTGCCATTGGCTCAGCAATAGTCTTTCCCTGGCTGATACTGATACGGCATTTCATGACCGCCTGTTCGACAACCTTGTTGCCAGCCGTTTTGGCCGTAATCGCAAGGCCATCGAGGATAGGCACGCCGGAGCTGAGCAGAATAGACATATTCTGGGAAAACCGGGCAACTGCGACTTTACGCACAAGATCGCCGATGACGGGCAATCTAAGCAAAAACCCATCGATAACCAATCTGCCGTTGTCCGTTTTATAGTACATACGTATGGCGACGATGATAGCGACGACCAGCGCGACGATATATAAGAAGTAAGCACGAAACCAGTTGCTTACGTTGATCGTCATCTGCGTCGGCAGCGGCAGTGCCTTACCCGCACCGCCGTAAAGCTCGCCGAAGACAGGGATAACGTAGAGGAGCAGGATCGTCACCACCGCCGCGGCGACGACGACGATCGTGCACGGGTAGATCATCGCCCCTTTGACCTTTCGCCTGAGCTTGGTCGCCTTTTCGATAAAAAGGGCGATTCGGTTAAGAATCGTGTTCAGGACACCTCCCGCCTCACCGGCGGCGACCATGTTGACGTAAAGATCATCGAAAACTTTGGGATGCTTCTTCAGGGCTTCAGCTAAAGTCGAGCCGCCCTCGACGTCCTGCTTGATGGTCTTAATGGTATTCCTGAAAAGTTTGTTCTCCGTTTGTTGGCTCAGGATATCCAGACCCTGAACGATCGGCAGGCCCGCGTCGATCATCGTGGCGAACTGGCGGGTAAATATCATCACGTCGTGGTCCTTGATCTTCGCGCCCAAGCCCGGAATGGTGATCTCCCGGTCGAGCCCCTTCCCTTTCTCCCGAATCCGCGTCGGTACGGGTTGAATTCGCTGGCTTCTCAAACGCGACAGCACCGCCTGCTGATTCAGGGCGTCCATCTCGCCCTTCAGAGTCTTTCCCTGCGCCGTCTTTCCTTCCCAAACAAAAACTGGCATAAGTCCTCCGCTTAAAATTTTTTCGTCGCTCAAGTACCCAGAGCAAAAACCGAGCCGAACCCGCGATCGGAATCTGTTACCCGAACCGTCTCTTCTATGGTCGTAAGTCCGTCCCGAACTTTTTTGATAGCGCTTAATCTCAGCGTGCTCATTCCCAACTTCACTGCTTCCCGTTTGAGATCCGCGGCGGATACGCCGCGGAGAATTATTTCTTTGAGCGCGTCGTGCATCACCATCACTTCGTAAATCGCTATGCGTCCTTTATATCCGGTCTGGTTGCAGTTCGGACATCCCTGACCGCGAAAGGTCGGAAAGCCCGAGGCTACCTCTGCTGGATCGACACCGATATTGATGAGTATCTCCGCGCTGACTTCCACGGGCGTCTTGCAGCTGCCGCAAATCTTGCGCACCAACCTTTGCGCGACTATTAGATTGATGGAAGACGTAAGAAGAAACGACTCGACGCCCATATTGATCAAGCGATCCACGCTCGAGGGCGCGTCGTTCGTATGGAGGGTGCTCAGGACCAAGTGTCCGGTAAGGGCTGCCTTGACGGCGATTTGAGCCGTTTCAAGATCGCGGACTTCGCCGACCATAATGATGTCGGGGTCTTGGCGCAGAAAAGAACGAAGACAGCTTGCAAAATTTAGCCCGATTTCATCCCTAACCTGTACCTGATTCACGCCCATGATACTGTACTCGACCGGGTCTTCAGCGGTCGAGATATTCACATCAGCCTTGTTGAGCTCTGATAGGGCCGAGTACAGCGTGGTCGATTTCCCGCTCCCCGTCGGACCTGTGATGAGGATCATCCCGTAGGGTTTATAGATCGCCTCTTTAAAATCTTTTAAATTTTGCGTATCAAAACCGAGTTTCGCCATGTCCAGTTGCAGATTGGATTTGTCCAGCAACCTCATGACGATCTTCTCGCCAAAGAGCGTCGGGAGAACAGAAACACGGAGATCGAGCTCTTGCCCCTGACCCGATTTGAGCTTGATCCGGCCGTCTTGAGTCAACCGCCTCTCGGCGATATCCAGATTGGCCATGACTTTAATTCGCGAGATCATCGCGTTCTTCAATCTTTGCGGCGGAGTCATGATCTCTTGCAGCACTCCGTCCAACCGAAATCTTATACGGAAGACCTTCTCATAAGGCTCGAAGTGAATATCGCTGGCGCCGCGCTTTGATGCGTCAGCCAAAATGGCATTGACCAGCGTAACCACCGGAGCTTCCTGGGTCGCTTGCTGGAGTTCTTCGAGATTGATGTCCTCCTCGTCGCTAATGACCTCCATCTCGCGGTCGCCGAATCTCTTGAGCACTTCGTCATAGCTGGTGTTGCCGTACCGGCGTTGAAGAATGGTCCGGATTTCCGATGGTGAAGCGAGCACCGGTCTGACGCCGTAGCCGGTAATAAACTGAATTTCGTTGATAGCAATAAGATTCGTCGGGTCGGCGGTTGCTACGGTCAATGTGGAACCCAAAAGCTTCAGCGGTATGATCTGGTGCTTCTGGATGAGATCGGTGGGAACTAGATCGAAGATAGCTTGCGTTATATCAACGCTTTCGAGGGGGACCTTTTCGATGCCAAATTGTGCGGCGAGAAATTGGGTGAGGTTGTCTTCAGTCGTGAAACCAAGACGAACCAACTCCTGGATGACGTTTGAGCCGTTGTCTTGTTCTTTTTGCAGGGCCTGATTGAGTTGCTCCCGGGTGACCACGCCACCCCGAACCAATAACTCACCTAGGCGAGGTTCCATAAATTTACCAAGCGGTTCAGAGGGCGATTATCCTAGAAATGACCGTTATTGTCAATTTCCACCGCATGGCAACTTAACGGGTCGCGACGCCAAACTTTGAAACCGGACGGTTAGATTCAACGGAGCTATCGCTTCAAGGCAGCTTGAGCCGCCGCAAGCTTGGCAATGGGAACCCGAAACGCCGCACAACTGACGTAATCCAAGCCCACCTCATGACAAAAGGTGACAGACCTGGGATCGCCGCCGTGTTCGCCGCATATGCCGATCTCCAGCTTCTTCTTCACCTTCCGACCTTTTTCCACGCCGATGCGCATCAACTCGCCCACACCGCCCTGGTCGATGCTGACGAACGGATCTTCGGGATAGATCCCCTGCGCCACGTAACTGGGCAGGAACTTTCCTGCGTCATCGCGCGATAGCCCCAGGCAAGTTTGCGTCAAGTCGTTTGTTCCAAACGAGAAAAATTCCGCCTCGCGGGCAATCTCATCAGCAAAGAGACACGCTCGCGGCAACTCGATCATGGTGCCGACGAGGTAGCGGACCTTGACTCCATGAGTCTTCATAACCTCACGTGCGGCTTTCTCCACGATCTCACGCTGCAAGTGGAGCTCTTGACGGGTAGCAACCAAAGGAATCATGACTTCGGGGAAGGGATTTTTTCCTTCCCGTCGCAGTTCACAGGCGGCTTCGAAGATGGCCCTCGCTTGCATCTCGGTGATCTCTGGGTACGAGATGCCGAGCCGGCATCCTCGATGGCCCAACATGGGATTAAACTCGTGTAGACTTTCGACTTTGCTCTTCAACTCCTCGACCGGCACGCCGGTTGTCTCGGCCAACTCGATAATTTCTTCTTCGGTCTTGGGCAAGAATTCATGGAGCGGAGGATCGAGCGTTCTTATCGTCACCGGGCGCGCGCCCATGATGGCGAGAATGCCTTTGAAATCTTCCTTCTGCATCGGTAAGAGTTTCGCCAGTGCTTGCCGTCGGCCCGCCTGATCCTTTGCCAGAATCATTTCCTGAACTGCTCGAATCCGCTCGCCACCAAAAAACATATGTTCAGTGCGGCAAAGACCGATCCCTTCCGCTCCGAAGGCGACTGCAACGCGCGCCTGGTCCGGCTGGTCGGTATTTGTCCGAACGCCGATTTTTCGAACTGCGTCCGCCCATTTGATGAGCTTGGTAAACTGCTGATAAACGCGCGACTCTTTTGCGTCCAACGTCCCGGCGAGCAAAACCTGCAACACCTCGGACGGAAAGGTTTTGATCTCGCCCCGCATCACCTCCCCGGTCGTGCCGTCCACGGAGATCCAATCGCCTTCTTTCAAAACCGTATCCGCAACCCGCATCTCCCGCCGTCCATAGTCGACATGAATGGCCTCGCACCCTACCACGCACACCTTTCCCATCTGGCGAGCCACCAATGCCGCGTGCGAGGTCATGCCGCCGCGAGCGGTGAGAATTCCCTCGGCGGCGTCCATACCGCGGATATCGTCAGGGCTGGTCTCGACCCGGCAGAGGATCACCCGCTCGCCTCTTTTCTTCCATGCCTCGGCGTCCTCGGCATGAAAAACGACGCGGCCCGTGGCCGCGCCGGGTCCGGCGGGAAGCCCCTTGGCTAGGATACGTTTCTCGCGCCCTGCGTGTTCCTTGTCCGCCGGGTCGAAGATCGGACGCAGGAGCTGGTTCAACTGATCCGGCTCGATGCGTAGCAGCGCTTGCTCTTTGGAAATGGTTTTCTCATCCACCATATCGACCGCTATGCGCACCGCGGCAAAGCCGGTCCGCTTTCCGGTCCTGGTCTGGAGCATCCAGAGCTTGGCGTCCTCGATGGTGAATTCGATGTCCTGCATCTCCTTATAGTGCCGCTCCAGCAATTTGCACACGCGGTCAAGCTCTGCGTGGCTTTTCGGCATGACTTCCTTGAGCTCGGCGATGGGCCGCGGCGTGCGGATACCGGCCACAACGTCCTCCCCCTGGGCATTAACCAAGAACTCGCCGTAGAAACGTTTCTCACCCGTTGCGGGATCGCGCGTAAAGGCAACGCCCGTGGCGCAGGTCTCGCCCATGTTGCCGAAGACCATCGCCTGGACGCTGACCGCAGTGCCCCAATCGTGCGGGATGCGGTAAAGATCGCGATAGGCAATGGCGCGGTCGTTGTTCCACGAGCCGAAAACCGCTCCGATCGCGCCCCAGAGTTGCGCTTTGGGATCGTCGGGAAAATCTTGGCCGAGACGCTTTTTGATCTCCGCCTTATACTCGGCGACGAGTTGCTTGAGGTCGTCCGACGTCAGCTCGGTATCGAAGCGGACCCGGCGCGCTTCTTTTTTTCGCTCGAGGATGATTTCAAACGGATCGCGCTCTTTTTTGTCCGCCGGTTTGAGACCCATCACGACGTCGCCGTACATCTGCACGAAGCGGCGATAGGAATCGTAGGCAAAGCGGGGATTTTTCGTGCGCCGAACCAGACCCTGAACGGTTTCGTCGTTGAGACCCAGGTTCAAGACCGTGTCCATCATGCCCGGCATCGATTCCCGCGCGCCGGAGCGAACCGAAACGAGCAACGGATTGTCGCGATCGCCGAACTTTCTTCCCAGAATCCGCTCGACGCGGCCGAGCCCGCTGGCGATCTCATCGGCCAATCCCTTCGGATATTGCCGGCGATGATCGTAATAGTAAGTGCAAACCTCCGTGGTAATGGTAAAACCGGGCGGAACCGGAACTCCGATCCGCGTCATCTCATGCAACCCAGCTCCCTTGCCGCCCAGAAGCTCGCGCATGGCGGCCTTTCCCTCGGCTTTGCCGCCGCCAAAGAAGTAAACATATTTTTTTTTCTGTGCCATTTTTCCTCCGCCGTTAAACTCTCTCGATACGACTTATGACAGGTTTTTACAAGATAACCGTCGAAGCGCGGCCTTAGTCTGTCGAGAAGGCGTCAAGGAATGGAGCGGACTTAAGTTCCCTGCCGATTTGGTACTGAATGAAACGAAGCAAGGCCAGATGGCTCTCGCGCAATGCATGGCCAGAAACAGGAAATGAGTGAAGTGAAAGAGTCCCGTTGGTTTGCTGCAGTTGCCCCATGGCTCCGATCGTTTCCAGTGAAAGAGGGGAGATCTCTTTTCTGAACGCGGAACAGCCTTCGCATACGATGCCGCCGTCGCGCAGGCTGAAACCCCAGCGTTCCAGCATGCGGCCGCGCCAGCCTTTGCCGCAGCGCCGGCAACGCTCTAGCATCGGTTGATAACCCGCAAGCATCAGCAATTTGAGTTCGAAAGCGGCGATCAAGAGCGGCGAGGTCCCGTTTTCCTCTATGAAGTCGAGTCCGTTCCTGAGATGAGCGAAGAGCTCGCGGTTCGCGTCGCGCTCGCCGGAGAGCGCGTCGGTGATTTCCATGAGATAAGAGGCGTGCGCAATCTTCTCCAGGCTAGCGGTGAGATGTTTGAAAACCCGGATCAGCTCGCATCCATGAATGAAGGCCAGAGAGCTCGTCCGACTGTCCTGGAAGCGCAGGTTGACTAACGAGAACGGCTCCAGCGAATTGGCGAATCGCTTGCGCGAGCGCTTGGCGCCTTTGGCGATCCCGGTAATCTTTCCGTGAGATTCCGTCAGGAAGCAAACTATCTTGTCGGATTCCCCGTAAGACCAAGAGCGAAGGACTATGGCCGGGGTGATCGAAGCAATCGGCATGGTCGGATTTAAATAGAAATTACCACTTTTCCAGAAAACGCGCAAATTCTTTAAATATCATGGGTTTTTTAAAGACAGGCGCCTTGACAGCAGAGCAGCCTGTGATTAGATTTTGCTCCGATCAAGAAGTAAATAGAAACGGAAGCTCCGCATGGAAGAAGAAAAAGGCAAAGATTTTTTTTCGGGCGGCGGCGATTCGGAAGAGTGCGAGAAGCTGCGCCGGCAACTTGAAGACAAGGAACGCGAGGCCAAAGAAAATTATGACCGCCTTCTCCGCCAGGCCGCGGAGCTGGAAAATTATAAGAAGCGCGTGGCACGGGAAAAGGCCGAAGCGATCCGCTACGCGAACGAGAGTCTGGTCAAGGATCTGCTGCCGGTCCTGGATAACCTCGAGCGCGCGCTCGACTACGCCAAGGGAGGCGGAAACGGAAAGCCTCTGCTGGAAGGCATCGAAATGGTGCTCAAGAGCTTTCTGGAGGTTCTGGCCAAGCATGGAGTCAGTCAAGTATCGGCGATGGGCGGTGAGCCCTTTGACCCCAACAAGCATGAGGCGATCGCCCAGGTCGCGACCCAGGAACACGATCCCAACACGGTCGTCGAAGAGCACCACAAAGGCTACTATCTCCTCGACCGGCTGCTTCGACCCGCACAGGTGAGCGTGGCTAAGCCACCTGAAAATAAAGATTAAAAGAGAACCAAGAGGGTGCTTGCCAAGGGTTAGGATGATGATTAAATACAAACCATTCTTATATCGAAATTTTGAGGAGCACTGAACATGGCAAAAGTAATTGGAATTGATCTAGGGACGACCAACTCCTGTGTTGCAATCATGGAGGGGGGAGACCCCGTCGTAATAGCGAATTCCGAAGGCAGCCGCACGACGCCATCGGTCGTGGCCTTTTCCGAGAGCGGCGAGCGTCTCGTCGGCCAAATCGCGAGGCGTCAAGCCATCACTAATCCGGAAAACACGATCTTCGCCGTCAAGCGCTTGATCGGCCGTCGTTTCGACGATCCCCTGGTGCAAAAGGCGATGAAGGTTCTGCCCTACAAAATCGTGCGCGCGGATAACGGCGACGCCTGGGTGGAAATCCGGGGCAAGCGCTACAGCCCGGCCGAGATCTCCGCTTTTATTTTACAGAAGATGAAACAGACCGCCGAAGACTATCTCGGTGAAAAAGTCACCGAGGCGGTGATCACGGTTCCGGCTTACTTCAACGACAGCCAGCGGCAGGCGACCAAGGACGCGGGGCGCATCGCGGGCTTAAACGTCCTCAGAATCATCAATGAGCCGACGGCGGCATCGCTCGCCTACGGCCTCGACAAAAAGAAAGACGAGAAGATCGCCGTCTTCGATCTCGGCGGCGGCACGTTCGATATCTCCATTCTGGAACTGGGCGAAGGGGTTTTCGAGGTCAAATCGACCAATGGAGATACCTTTCTCGGCGGAGAAGATTTCGACCAGCGTGTGATGGACTACCTTGCCGACGAGTTTAAAAAAGATCAGGGCATCGATCTGCGCAAAGATCGCATGGCACTGCAGCGGTTGAAGGAAGCGGCGGAGAAGGCGAAGTGCGAGCTTTCCTCGTCGATGGAGACCGACATCAATCTGCCGTTCATCACCGCCGATCAGAACGGCCCCAAGCATCTCAACATGAAGTTGACGCGCTCCAAGCTCGAAGCGCTCTGCGCCGATCTGATCGACCGTACCGAGGGCCCGTGCCGTCAAGCGATCAAGGACGCCGGCTTGGGCGCGAGCGACATCAACGAGGTGATACTCGTGGGCGGCATGACGCGCATGCCGGCGGTCCAGGAGCGGGTCAAGAAGATTTTCGGCAAAGAGCCGCACAAGGGAGTCAATCCGGACGAAGTGGTGGCGGTGGGCGCGGCGGTCCAGGCGGCCGTCCTCAAGGGTGATGTGAAGGACGTCCTGCTGCTCGACGTGACGCCCCTTTCCCTCGGCATCGAGACGCTGGGAGGCGTTTTCACCAAGCTCATCGAGCGCAACACGACGATCCCGACCCGGAAGAGCCAGGTCTTTTCAACGGCGGCGGACAATCAGACGGCCGTCTCCATCCGCGTCTTTCAAGGCGAGCGGGAGATGGCGGCCGACAACAAGCTCCTCGGCCAGTTCGATCTCGTGGGTCTTCCGCCCGCGCCGCGTGGCGTGCCCCAGGTCGAAGTGACCTTCGACATCGACGCCAACGGCATCGTGCACGTCTCGGCGAAAGATCTCGGCACCGGCAAAGAACAATCGATCAAGATCACGGCGTCCAGCGGGCTTTCCGAGAACGAGATCAAGCAGATGGTGAAGGAGGCCGAGGCTCACGCCTCCGAGGACAAGAAACGAAAAGAGACCGCCGAGGCGCGCAATCAGCTCGACTCGCTGATCTACTCCACGGATAAGTCGCTCAAAGAACACGGCGGAGAGTTGGACCCGGCGGTCAGGGGAGAGATCGAGGCGGCGCTGGAAAAAGCCAAAAAGGCGGCGGAAAGCCAGGACGCCGAGACGCTCCGCGCCGCGGCGGAAGAGCTCAACCGCTCGTCGCATAAACTGGCTGAGGCGATGTACGCGAAGGCCTCCAAGCAGCAACAGTCTTCGGACGCTACGAACGACAAGCAGGGACCATCGACGGACGGCGAGGGTAAGAAAAAAGACGACGTTGTCGATGCGGACTTCGAGGAGGTCAAGGAGTAACTTCTCGGGAAGGAACCAAAACTCACCGCCGAATTCAGAAGCCCCTGGCCTCAGTCGTTGAGGAGAGGGGCTTTTTCGTTATATAAGTAGAAATCACTGCGCGAGGGACACGTTGAACGGCAAGAGAGATTATTACGAAGTTCTGGGCGTTGACCGAAATGCCGGCGAAGAAGAGGTCAAGAAAGCCTACCGGAAATTGGCCCTGAAGTACCACCCCGACCGCAATCCGGGAGACAAGCAGGCGGAAGAGAAGTTCAAGGAGCTGTCGGAGGCCTACCAGGTGCTGACGGATCCGGAGAAGCGCGCTCAGTACAATCAGTTCGGCCATGCTGCCTTCGGCAACGGCGGCCCATTTCAAGGGGCGGGCTTCGATTTTACCTCCGGCTTCGAGGACATTTTCGGCGATATCTTCGGCGAGTTCTTCGGCGCCGGGCCGAGCCGCCGGCGCGGCCGTTCTCGGGGCGACGATCTGCGCTACAATCTCGAAATCAGCTTCGAAGAGGCCGCCTTCGGGACCGAGAAAAAAATCAAGATTCCCCGGCACGGCGCTTGCGATGAGTGTCACGGCAGCGGCAGCAAGCCGGGAACTTCCGCCAAAACCTGCCCGACCTGCCACGGCCGCGGCCAGGTGAGTTTTCAGCAGGGATTTTTCACCGTCTCGCGCACCTGCAGCCAGTGCCATGGACAGGGAACGTTTATCGCCGACCCCTGCGCCGCTTGCAGCGGCGCGGGGCGGGTGCGGAAACTCCATACTTTAAGCGTCAAGATTCCGGCCGGCGTCGATAACGGCTCGCGACTAAAACTCAGAAACGAGGGAGAAACCGGCGCCGCGGGAGGCCCAGCCGGCGATCTCTACGTGGTGATCCAAGTTCAGCCGCATCCGCTCTTCGTTCGCGAAGGCTTGCACATTATCTGCGACATGCCCATCAGCTTCGTCCAGGCGGCCCTCGGCGCGGAAATCGATGTCCCGACGCTCGAAGGCAAAGTCAAGATGAAGATTCCTCCCGGCACGCAATCGGGAAAGGTCTTCCGGCTCAAAGGAAGGGGCGTCCGCGATGTCCACGGCTACCAACAGGGCGATCAACTCGTGCGGGCAACGGTAGAGACGCCCACCCATCTGACGGCCCGGCAAAAGGAGCTGCTCAAGGAGTTTGCCGCCCTCGGAGGAGAGGACATTCATCCGCTCTCGAAAGGCTTTTTTGAGAAAGTCAGGCAGATATTCGGGTAAGGTACGGCCGCGCGCTCCCCATCCGGGTTTACTTCCTTACCAGCCTCCTCGAAATGAATCTGGAGATTTCTATTGACGCCCGCGACAGGTGTGATTAACCTAAGCCAGAGGGTTTAAGAACAATGAGCGAAGCTCAATGGAACCTTGAGGGCCAGGAGAATAAAGAGGCGCAGGTCGAGATTCCCGAGGTGCTGCCGCTGCTCCCGATCCGCGACATCGTCATCTACCCCTACATGATGCTCCCGCTCTTCGTCGGCCGGGAGATGTCGATCCGCGCCGTCGAAGAGTCGCTCTCGCGCCAGCGCCTGATCTTTCTCGTCGCGCAAAAAAATTCGGCGGAAGACACTCCGACGCCCGACGACATCTACAAGGTCGGCACGGTCGCCTCGATCATGCGCATGCTGAAGCTCGCCGACGGCCGGGTGAAGATCCTGGTGCAGGGCCTAGCCAAGGGCGAAATCGAAAGCTACTTGAAGGAGCAGCCTTACTTCGAGACCAAGATCCGCAAAGTCGTGGAGACGGCCATTCAGGACGTTTCGATCGAGGTCGAGGCCTTGATGCGCAACGTCAAGGAAAAGATCGAGCAGATCCTGAACCTCAAGAACCTCCCGCCGGAGATCGTCATGGTCACCGACAACATCAGCGACGCCGGCGTGCTGGCGGACCTGGTGGCGTCGAATCTGCGCCTGAAGATCGAAGAGAGCCAGGGCATCCTCGAAATCTTCGATCCGGTCACGCGCTTGAAAAAGGTGAACGATTTACTCAGCCGCGAGCTTGAGCTCTCGACGGTCCAGGCGCGCATCCAGAACCAGGCCAAAGAAGAGATGAGCAAGACGCAGCGCGATTACTTCCTGCGCGAACAGTTGAAGCAAATTCAGCAGGAGCTCGGCGAAGGCGACGAGCGCGCCGAGGAGATGAAGGATCTCAAGAAGCAAATCGAAAAGGCCAAGATGCCGATCGAGGCCAAGCGCGAGGCGGAGAAGCAGCTCAAGCGGCTGGAGCAGATGCACCCGGAGTCGTCCGAGGCGTCGCTCGTCCGAACCTATCTCGACTGGCTGGTGGACATTCCCTGGAGCAAAAAAACCAAAGACAACTTGAATATCAAAAAAGCCCAGCAAGTTCTGAACGAGGACCACTACGACCTGGAAAAGGTCAAGGAAAGAATCCTCGAATACCTTGCCGTCAACAAGCTCCGGCGAAAGATCAAAGGCCCCATCCTTTGCTTCGTCGGACCGCCCGGCGTCGGCAAAACTTCCCTGGGGAAATCGATCGCCCGCTCTTTGGGGCGGAATTTCGTCCGCATCTCGCTCGGCGGCATCCGCGACGAGGCGGAGATCCGCGGCCACCGGCGCACTTACGTCGGCGCTTTGCCCGGAAGGATCATCCAGGGAATCAAACAGGCCGGCTCCAACAATCCGGTCTTTATTCTCGATGAGATCGACAAGGTCGGCACCGATTTTCGCGGCGACCCGTCGGCGGCGCTGCTGGAAGTGCTCGACCCCGAGCAGAATCATGCCTTCAGCGATCATTACCTGAACCTGGCGTTCGATCTCTCCAACGTTCTCTTCATCTGCACGGCCAATCTGCTCGATCCGATTCCGGCCGCTCTGGCCGATCGCATGGAAGTCATTCAACTGTCCGGCTACACCAGCGAAGAGAAGCTCGAGATCGCCCGCAGGTTCCTCGTCCCGAGACAATTGGAAAACAACGGAATCACGGTAAACTACTTGGAGATCTCGGACGACGCCGTGCTGCGTATCATCGCGCAATACACGAAAGAGGCCGGACTTCGGAACCTGGAGCGCGAGATCGCTTCGATATGCCGCAAGGTGGCGCGCAAAATTGCCGAAGGAAAAAAGGATTTGACGCGCGTTACGCGGGCCAATCTCCACCTCTTTCTCGGCCCGCCGAAGTTCATCCCCGAAGCCGAACAGGAGCAAAACGAGATCGGCGTCGCGACGGGGTTGGCTTGGACCAGCGCGGGCGGAGAAGTCCTTTACGTCGAAGCTTCGCTCTCCAAGGGCCGGGGTAACCTCACTTTGACCGGCCAGCTCGGGGAAGTGATGAAAGAGTCGGCCCACGCCGCCGTAAGTTACGCGCGCTCACATGCCAAGAAACTCGGCATCGAAGAAGATTTCTATCAGAAGCTCGATCTCCACATCCATGTGCCGGCCGGCGCCATTCCCAAAGACGGCCCCTCGGCGGGAATCACCATGGCGACGGCTCTCATCTCCGCGCTCACAAAGCGGCCGGTGAGCCGCTACGTGGCCATGACCGGGGAGATTACGCTCCGGGGAAGGATCCTTCCTATCGGCGGCCTCAAAGAGAAATGCCTGGCGGCGCTTCACGCCGGGATCAAAACCATCATCCTTCCGGAAAGAAACGAGAAAGATCTGGGAGAGATCCCCAAGCAGGTGCGGCGCAAGCTCACGCTGATTACCGCCAAGAACATGTCGGACGTGCTTAAGGCGAGCCTCCTCGACAAAGAGAGCCGGAAGGTCTCCGTGGCTTCAGACAGTCGCGTCAAAGCAGCCAAAAAGCGCCGGCCGAAAAGGAAAGACAAGTCGCTGGACAAGCTTCGCAGAGAACGGACCATTCCCCTTCGCGCCTAGATGAGACTCGATAAACTAGGGGAATTCGGCCTGATCGAAAGAATTCGTAAGGCCGCCCCCAGAGGCCGCGGCGTGCGCGCGGGCATCGGCGACGACGCGGCGTGGCTCGAGTGCCGGGGCCGGACGTTTCTGCTGACGACGGATCTGCTCGTCGAGGACGTTGACTTCAAACTTGAATGGAGCACGCTTTATTCCCTGGGCTACAAGACGCTTGCCGTTAACCTGAGCGATATCGCCGCCATGGGTGGAAGCCCCGCCTACTTAACCCTCTCTTTGGGGATACCGAGTGAGTTCACAGCCGAGGACGTGGACGAGTTTTATCGCGGCGTCAGGTTCCTGGCGCGCCGGAGCGGCGTCTCCTTGGTCGGCGGCGATATCAGCGCGGCGCGGCGCTTTTTCATCAGCGCCTCTTTGATCGGCCGATGTCCGGTAGCGCCGGTGTTGCGCAGCGGCGCCAGGCCCGGCGATGATCTATACGTCACCGGAACTCTCGGAGACTCGACCTTAGGACTGGAACTGCTCAAGAAAAAGAAGCGGCGCGCCGGACGAGGCGCGGCGGCCTACCTGATTCGGCGGCACCAATTTCCTAGGGCGCGGGTCCAAGCGGGCGCCGTGCTCGCGCGCCGGCGCTTGGCGCGGGCGATGATCGACGTGAGCGACGGTCTGCTGCAGGATTTGACTCATCTCTGCAAAGCCAGCGCCGTCGGCGCCGAGATACGGGAGAATTCCCTGCCTCTCTCGGCGGCGTATAAAGCGATGGCCGGACGAAAACGGGCCGTCCACGCGCTGGCGGGAGGAGAAGATTACGAGCTGCTTTTCAGCGCCAGGGCGCGGGACAGGGGCCGGTTGGAAAAAATCAAAAGCCGGCTCTGCGTGCCCATCGCACGGATCGGAAGATGTCTTCCCGCGGGCAAAGGCATCCGAGTGATCGACGGCCAGGGCAAACCCTCCTTTTTCCCTGTAAAAGGTTACGACCACTTTAAAAACCAACACTAATCTTCCTTCATTCCTCTTCGAGCCGTGAATTTGCACGCGAGAAATTTTAGGAAAAGCTAGATGGACGCCGAGCGGATGGTACGTCTCTTAGGAGAAGTGAGACGGGGGAAGGTCTCGATTCGCCGGGCGATCGATCGCCTGCGCCATCTGCCCTTTGAAGACCTGGGATTCGCCAAAGTCGACCATCACCGCTCGCTGAGACAAGGATTTCCCGAAGTGATCATGGGAGAAGGCAAGACCGCGGCCGAGATCGCCGCGATCGCGCGCGCGCTCAAACGGCGCGACGCCAACGTGCTGATCACCCGGCTCTCTCCCGAGAAGATGAGAAGTCTTAAAAAGCAGCTAAGGGGTTTCAGGTACGACGAGGGCGCGCGCGCCGCTACGTGTGTGATAAAAGCGATCCGCAAAACGGGACGCGGCACCGTGTTGGTCATCTCGGCCGGCACCTCGGATATTCCGGTGGCGGATGAGGCGGCGCTGACCTTGGAAATGACGGGCAACCGGGTCGAACGCCTCTACGACGTCGGTGTGGCCGGGCTCCATCGCCTGCTCGATTACCGCGACAAGCTGTTTTCCGCCTCCGTCCTCGTCGTCGTCGCTGGAATGGAGGGCGCGCTGCCGAGCGTCGTGGGCGGGCTCGTCGATAAGCCGGTCATCGCGGTGCCGACGAGCGTCGGCTACGGCGCCAGCTTCAACGGCCTCGCAGCCCTTCTCGGGATGCTCAATTCCTGCGCCGCGGGCGTCACGGTGGTGAACATCGATAACGGTTTTGGAGCGGGCTTTGCAGCCAGCCTGATCAATCGGGTATAAGGGCATTAAACCCGAGGGACTGAGCGACGGTCGAAGGCCCAGTGACTATGAGTGAGGAAAAAAAATATCGGACCATCAAGCGCTCGTCGGATCTGGCGGTCAAGATATTCGGCAAGAGCCAGGCCGAGCTCTTCGCCAACTCGGGCTTCGCCCTGTTCGATCTGTTGACCCACATCGACCGGGTCGAAGCCAGCGAGCAACTGACTCTGGAAGTCGAAGGCGCCGACCGCGACGACTTGATGGTCAACTGGATGCGCGAGCTGCTCTATCTCTATCAGGGGAGCGGCTACCTCCTTAAGGAATTCGTGGTCAAAGAAGTCAAGAACAACTACATCCGCGGCGAGGTAAGTGGGGAGAAATTCGACCCCGACCGGCACGAGATCCAGCGCGAGATCAGCGCCGTCGCTTCGCACCAGAGCCGGATAGAAAAGACCGGCGATCAGTGGACCGCCCAGGTCGTGTTGGAGCTCTAAAGCGATGGCCAGGCCGATCGACAGCGAATACGAAGGCGCCGCTCTGCTCGCCGATCCCATCCATCATTATATACAATTCACCGTTCCTCTAAGAAAAGGCGAGGTGACGGAGAAGCAGATTATCGACTCGCCGTGGGTGCAGCGGCTCCGCTACATCTACCAGCTTCAAAGCGCGCGCTGGGTCTATCCGACGGCGGAGCACAGCCGCTTTCAGCATTCGCTCGGCGCCATGCATCTCGCGGGCGAATTCGCCAAGCATCTTTACCCGTCGCTCAGCCAGGTGCTGGGCGATGAATGCCCCTCGGCGCCGCTCATCGAATCGTACATGCGCATCACCGGCTTGCTGCACGACGTCGGCCACGGCCCCTTCGGCCACTTCTTCGACGACAACTTCTTGGCCGACTTCAAAATCACGCACGAAGACATCGGCCAGGCGATCATCCAGGACCATCTGGGCGAGCTGATTCAGCAAATACGCCGGAGCCCGAGCGGGCCCTTCGCCCCAGGCGAGGAGCTTAAGCCGGAAGAGATTGCGTTTCCGATCAAGAAAAACGGCAAAGAAGACCACAAAAAGCCCAAGTGGGTCCGGCTGCTCCAGCCGCTCACCAGCGGCATCTTCACCTTCGACAATTTGGACTACGTCTCGCGCGACTCCTACATGTGTGGCGTCGCCGTCGGCCCGATCGATCGCGCCCGGCTCATGCACTACACTTTCTTCTCGCCCAAGGGGCTCACGCTGCACAAGGCCGGCAACGCGGCGCTGACGATGTTTTTGAACACGCGGCTTTATCTCTACACCAACGTCTATTACCACCGCACGACGCGCGGCATCGATCTCCACCTGCGCGAGATCTTCCCCGAGACGATGAAGCTCATTTTTCGCGGCAATCCGCTCGACCACATGGAGGATTATCTGCGCTTGACCGACTGGTCGCTGCTCGAAGAGGTGTCCCGCTGGCGGCGCGCGAAAGAGCACGAGGCGCTCGGGCGCGAATGGGGCAGGATCATCGATCGCGACATCAAATGGAAGATGGCCTACGACCGGACGCTATCGCTGAACGAGCTGCGCTATGGGATGGCTTTGATGCAGGACACCGACTGGGAAAAGCGGATCAGGGCCGCGCTGCCGGCGTCGGCCGCGGATCTCGTCTTTCGCGTCGACACGGCGACGCAGGACCCCCGGCCGGAGAACCCATTTGCGATGGGAAAAAAACAGATTCACATCTACGATCCCTCGACCGGAGAAATAACCAAAGAAACTTTATCGGAGCTTTTCGAGTTCATTCCTTCAAAGGTCGTTCAGTACCGAGTCTTCGCCCTCGATCACGAGAACGATCGCCTGCTCGCCGAGGTGGCCGAGGCGGCGCTGAAGGGCGCCGCGCCCGCGGTGACGACGAGCGTGTGATTTGTAGCACGAGTAAGGACGCTGCTCATCGAACCCCTTTCAGAGCTTCGAGACAAGCATCCAACAACTGCACGGGCTCCGATCCATAGACCAGCCGCGCGCGCGTCGCTTTCCGGCAGAAGGCGAGAATTTCTTTGATGTGGTCGGCGATGCCGCCGCTGCCTTCGAGAATGCCGATGACTTTGCCTTCGTCGTAGGCGATGGTGAACTCGTTCAAGGTGCCGGTGGCCCCGCCGAAGATGATCACGATGTCGGACGAGCGGATGTTGACGACGTTGCGGCCTTTGAAACCGAAGCCCGTGTAGAGAATGACCTCCGCGCCGTCCAGAGGTAGGCCGAAGCGCCGATGCTCTTCCATCGTCTCCGCGGGCGAGATGCCGACGGTCAGTCCGCCGTGCTTTCGCGCCGCGCGCGCGACCATGTCCGGCAGGCCGGTGGTCGCGCCGGTCACGAGGACACAGCCGCGATTCGCTACCGCAGCTCCTAATTGTTCCGCCAACCCTTCGAGGCGGGCTCTTTCTCCCTTCGGCAGCTCCCCGGCTGATGCTCCCATGACGCCGATCTTAAGCCTTTGCATTTCTTCCTCCCCGAAGATTGTAAAATACGCCGTATGAGAAGCGATGCCAAACCCGGCGTAACGGTTGATACGGAACAGCGGCCGCGCTCGCCGATCTCGCGCAAAGTGCTCCGCTTTACGGCTTTTAGAGCGTATGCTAGAACCATTTCATATTCGGAGGAATAATCGTGGCTAAAAGCGCGGAGAAAATTACGGCGAACGGGATCGGCGGCGGCAAATCGAGTTACGAGAAATGGGTGGAGGGCGAAGGGATTCCCATCATCAAGACCTTCTTCGTCGAGGACATCCGGACCGTCAAGTTGGAGCCCTGGGACCGGAAGGGCGCCGCCGGCGCGTTCCTCCAGATGGAAGGCGCCGGGCAGGTCAACAACTGCTACATTTGCGAGATTGCGCCGGGGAAAAGCTTAAAGCCGCAGCGGCAGTTGTTCGAGGAATCGATCTACGTCGTCAGCGGCCAGGGCGCCGCCACCGTGTGGAACGACGAGAAGAAAAAACAGACCTTCGAGTGGCAGACCGGCTCGCTCTTCTCGCCGCCGCTCAATACCTGGCACCAGCTCTTCAACGGCAGCGGCAGCGAGCCCGCGCGCTATCTCGCCGTCACCACCGCGCCGACGATGATCAATCTCTTGCACAACCTCGACTTCATCTTCCACAACGACTTCGCCTTCAAAGACCGCTTCGACGGCCGGGAAGAATATTTCAGCGGCAAGGGAACGCTGTACGGCGGAGAGTACGACGGCTTTAGGTTCGCCGGCAACGCCTGGGAAACCAATTTCGTGCCGGACGTGCGGGGCTTTAAGCTGCTCGAATACGACGTCCGCGGCGCCGGCGGGAGAAACATCAAGTTCGAGCTGTCCGAGAACACCACGGCGTGCCACATTTCCGAATTCCCGGTCGGAACTTACAAGAAAGCCCACCGCCACGGCCCCGGCGCCCACGTTATCATCCTCGGCGGAGAAGGCTATTCGCTGATCTGGCCCGAGGGCGAGCCGATCAAAAAATATCCCTGGCACGAGGGCAGCATGGTCGTGCCGCCCGATAGCTGGTGGCACCAGCATTTCAATACTGGAAAAAATCCCGCCCGATATCTCGCGCTCAGGTCGTTCGGCAGCAAGAAATACCGCGGCGCCGGCAAAAAATATAAGGGCACCGTGGACCGTAAGCTCGGCGGCGACCAGATCGAATACGACGACGAGGATCCGATCGTCAGGAAGTGGTTCGAAGAAGCGCTGGCAAAAAACGGACTCGTAAGCCGGATGGCGAGTTTTTACAACAAAAATAAATGAAAGAAGCGATCGTCAAAGCCTTCGAAGACAGCGTCCGGACGAAGAAGGCGTTCCTCAAGGACAACCTCGAGACGCTGCTGGCGGTCATCGAGCTGACCGCCGAGGCGTTTCTTCGCGGCAACAAGCTTTTGCTTTTCGGCAACGGCGGCAGCGCCGCCGACGCGCAGCACATCGCCGCCGAATTCGTCAACCGCTTCCGCATGGACCGCCCGCCGCTGCCCGCGCTCGCGCTCACCACCGATACGTCGGCGATCACCAGCATCGCCAACGACTTCGACTACAAAGAGATCTTCGCCAAGCAGGTAAAGGCGCTGGGCAAAGAAGGGGACGTGGCGCTCGCGATCTCCACCAGCGGCAACGCGGACAACGTGCTGGCGGCGATCGACGCCTGCAAGAAACTCAAGATCGTTACCGTGGGTCTCACCGGCGGCGACGCGGGAAAAATGGCCCGCAAGGTGGATTATCTCCTGTGCGCGTCGGAAGGAAAAAACACCGCGCGCATCCAGGAGACTCATATTCTCGTCGGCCACGTCATCTGCGAGATGGTCGACCTGCGTCTCTTCTCGGCCTGATCTCTTCGAGCGCGCCGGTTTCACCGCGATGCCGAGCGGCGCAAGGAGAGGGCCGCGGACGTCCGATAAGAGAGTCTCGACTCATGGTACTACCCTATCGGCCGTGGTTCGACCAAGCTCACCACTCTGAGCCAGTCGAAGAGCGGCCCGAAAAGTTGCGCGCCGAGGAATCGCATTCGCGGGAATCTCTAAGATCGCAACATGAAGCTCGATGTCCTCATTTTCGGCGGCGGCGCCGCCGGGCTCTGGTGCCTGGAGCGCTTCCGCGGCGCCGGCTACCACACGCTGCTCTTGGAATCGGCCGCGCTCGGCAAAGGCCAGACGATACAGGCGCAGGGCATTATTCACGGCGGCGGCAAGTACGCGCTCCGCGGCGTGCGCGATTTCGCCGCCGTCAGCGCCATGAAGGAGATGCCCGCGCGCTGGCGGCGGAGCCTCGCCGGAAAAATCGAGCCCGACCTACGCGGCGCGCGCGTGCTTGCCGAGCGCTGTCACCTCTGGCTGCCGCGCGGCTCGGTCCTCGCGCGCGTGCAGTCGTGGGGCTTCATGTCCGTGGTCGCGAAGGCGGGACTTTTATCGACGCCTCCGGAGGCGGTTCCGGAATCCGCCTGGCCCGAGGCGCTCCGCGGCTCGGCGCTCGCCGTCTATGCGTTGGCCGAGCCGGTGGTCGCCACCGGTTCGCTGCTCCAGTCACTGGCTTCGCGCCAGCAAAACTATATCCGCGCCTATGCCGGCGCCATAAGCTTTTCCGGTGGAGAAGTCCGGCTTTCCGATGCGGTTTTCAAGCCCCGTTACATCGTGCTCGCCGCGGGAGAAGGGAACGCCGATCTCCTGCGCCAAGCGGGAGTCGACGGCCGGCCCATTATGCAGCGCCGTCCGTTGACTATGATACTTTTGAGAGGAGCTTTGCCGCCGCTCTTCGGCCATTGCATCGTCGGCGGCAAGACCCAGCTCACGGTCACGACGCCCGGCGAGGGCCTGTGGCAAATCGGCGGAGAAGTCGCCGAGCGGCTGGCGCACGAACCGGACGATAACCTGGTGCGAATGAAAGCGCTGAGCGAGATACGGCGCCGGCTTCCGGGACTCGATCTTGCGGGCGCCGAAATCGCCAGTTACCGCGCCGTCCGTGCTGAAGCGCGAACCGCGGACAAGCGGCGCCCGAGCGGCGTCCACGTCGGACGCGTCGCGCCGCGGATCATCGTCGCCTGGCCGACCAAACTTTCGCTCGCGCCCGTATTGGCGGAAGAAGTTTTCGCCATGGCGACCGAGGAACTCAAGCAGCCGGGCGGCTACAACGAAGACGGGCTGCCGCCGTGGCCGACGCCCGCGGTAGCCCGTTACCCCTGGGAGGAGGCCGAATGGTTCCCCGTCCGCTAGGACGCACCGGGCTTGTCGTCAGCCCGATCGGACTCGGCACGACGAAGCTCGGCAGAAACACGGACGTCAAGTACCCTGAACTCTTCGCGCTGCCGACGGATGGAGCGGTGCGCGATCTACTGGAGACGGGCCTCGCGCTCGGGCTAAATCTAATCGACACGGCGCCGGCTTACGGTGAGAGCGAGCAGCGGCTCGGCGCGTTCGTCGAGAGTCACCGGAATCGCATCGTGCTCTGCACGAAATGCGGCGAGCAGTATAAAGACGGCGTTTCAACGTATGATTTTTCCGCAGGCGCGATCGTGGCTTCGACTGAAGAGAGCCTCCGACGCCTCCGCACCGACCACCTCGATATATTGCTGCTCCATTCCAACGGCCGGGACCTTGAAATACTAACTCAGACCGATGCGCTCGAAGGTCTCGGCCGGTTGAAAAAAACAGGTAAGGCGCGGGCTGTCGGCATCTCGGCCAAAACGGACGCGGGCATCTCACGCGCTTGCGAAACGCTCGATGTGGTCATGGCGCCGTTCAGCGAGAGAGAAACTTCATTGTCCGAAGCTCTCAAAAAAGCTCACGATCAGGGTCTCGGCGTCCTGGCGATTAAAGGACTCTACAGCGGTCATCTGGAAGCGCCGCGGGCCATCGAATTTGTCCTCAAGCAACCGTTCATCGATGCGTTGATTCTAGGCACGATCAATCAGGCACACCTCAAAGAAGCGGTGAGGGTTGCAGCGGCGTGCTTGAATCCAAAATCCAAAATCGAAAATCCAAAATGAAGGTAGACATCCGCCGCAGCCAGCCGCGCTACGACGCCTGCCCACTCAAACGTTGGCGCGATGTTCCCGCGAAGTAATCGACGGACTTTACGCTCGATACGATTTCCGTTAGATTGAAGCCTCCTTCATGGAGACGAAGCCAATAACACTCACGACCGATTTCGGTTACAAAGATCCTTTCGTCGGGATTATGAAGGGAGTCATTTTAGGCATCAATCCCAATGCCCGCATTGTCGATTTGAGCCACGGCATCGCGCCGCAGGATATCCGCGGCGCGGCGCTGGTATTGAAGCACTCCGCGCCGTTTTTTCCGCCCGGCACGATCCATGTCGCCGTCGTGGACCCGGGAGTCGGAACACAAAGGCGCGCGATTTTAATCGAGTCGGAAGGAAGATTCTTCATCGGGCCGGATAACGGCGTTCTCACCTTCGCCGTGCGCGAGAATACCGTCGGCACGATCATGGAGCTGGCGAACGAGAGTTATCATCTGAAACCCAAGAGCGCGACGTTTCACGGCAGAGACGTCTTCGCCCCGGTCGCGGCCCATCTTTCCTTGGGCGCGGCGGTTCATAAGTTGGGCAGTAAGCTTAAAACCTACACCCGGCTGGATTGGCCGGAGGTGATGAAAACCGAAGACGGGATCCAGGGCGAAATTATCTACATCGACAACTTCGGCAATTTGATCACCAACCTGAGCGAGCAGGATTTAAAATCGTTGCGGCGGAAAAAGCTCGCCGTCTCCCTGGCCGATGTAACGATCCACGGGCTTGCATCCAACTATGCCGGCGCCGAGAAAGGAGACTACGCGGCCCTGATCAACAGTTGGGGACTGCTGGAGATCTCATGCTTCAACGGCCGCGCCCATTTCCGCTCCGGCGCGGACATCGGTGACCCCGTCCATATTCGCGCCGTTTAACCCTAACAGCCTAACAACCGAACAGACTATGCGGAATCTATGGCTGCACATCACCTTATTCCTGGTGACGCTGGTTACGACGACAGCGGCCGGAGCGCTGCAAGCCGGAGCCGATTTCCTCTCCGATCCGCGCGAGATCGTCGCCGGACTTCCTTTTGCCCTCACGCTCATGTCCATCTTGCTGGTGCACGAGATGGGACACTATCTCACGTCGCGCTATTACGGCGTGAAGGCGACGCTGCCCTATTTTATCCCCGGACCCTCTTTTGTCGGGACATTCGGCGCGTTTATCAAGATGCAATCGCAAATGCCCGATCGGCGGTCTCTGTTCGACATCGGCGCGGCGGGGCCCGTGGCCGGTTTTGTTCTGGCGGTTCCCGCCGTGATCGTCGGCTTCCAGCTCTCGTCGGTTGTGCCGCAAGATTCACCGAGCAGCGGCTTGGTCCTGGGCTCGTCTCTTTTACTCAATTTTCTCAGCAAGATTACTCTAGGTATTCTTCCGGAGGAGGCGAATATTGTCCTGCACCCGGTGGGATCCGCCGGCTGGGTCGGATTGTTCGTGACGGCGATGAACTTGTTGCCTGCGGGTCAGCTCGACGGCGGCCACGTCACCTATGCTCTGTTTGGACGGAGGCATATCTGGGTGTCGCGCCTGACGGTGTTTGTGATTCTCACGTTGGGCGTTACGCGCTTGTGGGACGGCTGGTTGATCTGGGGGATCTTACTTCTGTTTTTGGGCGTCCGACATCCGCCGCCCCTCGATCCGGATACGCCGCTTGACCCGAAGAGAAAATTCATGGGATGGTTCCTGCTAGCGATTTTGGCCGTAACTTTCATTCCAGTGCCCATTTCGTTCCATGAACCGGAGCCGCGCGAGGAGCGCCGCGAGCCCGAAGCGCCCGAGACGCTTCAGAGAACGAGAGGAGGAGAGGTGTTCCATGAGCGAGCGACTGAGTTGGCACCAGTATTTCATGACGATCACGCGTCAGGTGGCGGAGCGCTCCACTTGTAACCGCGCCAAGGTGGGCGCCGTCATCGTCCGCGACAAGAATATTTTGGCCACCGGCTACAACGGCGCGCCGGCGGGCATGCCGCACTGCACGGAAGCCGGCTGCCTCATCTATCAGTCAAAAACGCCCAACGGCGATACCGAAGAGAATTGCTTCCGCACGATTCACGCCGAGATCAACGCGATCGCGCAGGCGGCGAAAAACGGCTCCAGCATCAAAGACGGCGCGATCTACATCACCCATACTCCCTGCATCCACTGCATCAAGGTGCTGGTCAACACCGGCATC
>DASXUF010000105.1 GCA_036504975.1 Candidatus Binatia bacterium
GAGGTCGCTCACGGTGAGCCACCGGTCGTTGGTCTCGGAGCTGTAGCGAAAATCCTCGGCAACGGGCCGGCCGACGTGGGCGTTGCCGTTCGTCCAGCCGCCCGAAAGCCAGCCGGGGTTGACGATGAAAAGGTCGTCGAACTCGAGCACGCGGCGCGACTCGTCCTCGGTAAGCAGCACTTCGTGCAATTTTTCTCCGGGACGGATGCCGACGATGTCGTGCCGGCACTCCGGCCCGATGGCGCGCGCCAGGTCTATCAGACGCATGCTCGGAAGCTTCGGAACGAAGATCTCGCCGCCCTGCGTCATGCCCAGACAATTGATGACGAACGCGACGGCCTGGTCGAGGGCGATCCAAAAACGGGTCATGCGCGGATCGGTGATCGGCAAGACGCCTTTCCCCCGCTGCGCAAGAAAAAACGGAATCACGCTGCCGCGGCTGCCGATGACGTTGCCGTAGCGCACCACGGCGAAGCGGGTCTCGCGCGCGCCCGCGTAGACGCCGGCGCCGATGAACAGCTTGTCGGCGCAGAGCTTGGTCGCGCCGTAGAGATTGATCGGATTGACCGCCTTGTCGCTCGACAGCGCGATCACCCGGCGCACGCCGCAGTCGATGGCGGCGTCGATGATGTTGGCCGCGCCGATGACGTTGGTCTTGATCACTTCGAGCGGATTGTACTCGGCGGTCGGCACCTGCTTCAGCGCGGCGGCATGGACCACGACATCGACGCCCTCGAAGGCGCGATGCAAACGGTCCCGGTCGCGCACGTCGCCGATGAAGCAGCGGATCGCGGGATAACGCGCTTCGGGAAACCGCCGCATCATGTCGAGCTGCTTCACTTCATCGCGGCTGAAGACGATCAGCTTCCGCGGCCGATGGAGCGATAGCACCGTCTCGATGAACTTTTGGCCGAACGAGCCGGTGCCGCCGGTCACCAGAATAACTTGATTATCGAATCCGTGAGACATGGTTCACCTTTTCTTTACGCAAACCGAGTGCCACGCCGGCGGGGAAACTTTTACCCGCGAGAAGCGCGTACCTGTGCTGGAGCAAGATAGAGGCCAGGGGGAAATCAGGAGTTAGGATTAGGAATTAGGAGTTGGGGAGGCGGAAGTCCGAGTTGAGGGAGTAGGTTCCCCCAGCGGAATCCGTACGCTGAAGGTCGAGCCTTGCCCCACCTGGCTTTCGACGGCGATGGTGCCGTCGACGAGCTCGAGCAGACGCCGCGCCGTGTAAAGCCCGAGGCCGAGACCGCCATAAGTGCGGGAATCGCCGTCATCGATTTGACGGAAGCGGTCGAAAATGACTTCTCGGTCTTTTTCTTCGATGCCGATGCCCGTGTCTTTGACGAAGATCTCGATGCCACCTTCCACGCCGGCCGCGCCCAGGACGATCGTTCCTTGCTGGGTAAATTTTGCCGCGTTGTCGAGCAAGCAGGTCACCACCTGCTTGAGCCGCCTGGGATCGGTATAGACCGTCGGCAGCGGCATGCGGTAGTCGCGCTCGAACGCGATGGGCTTGCCCTCCAACAACGTCAGCGCCGGCTCGGCGGTTTCGTCGAGCAGCGCGGGAAGATCGACCGCCTCGCGCCGCGCCTTGAGAAGATTTCCTTCAAGCTGCGAGAGGTCGAGGATATTGTCGATCATGGTGAGCAGGTGCTTGGCGGCCTTCATGACCTTTTTCATGCCTTCGCGGATCTGCGGCGTCGTCTCGCCGAAGATGTTGTTCAGGATCATGCCGGGATAGGCCATGATGATGCTGAGCGGCGTGCGCAGCTCGTGCGAGACGATGTGGAGAAATTTTTCTTTGACGCGAAGCGCTTCCTGAAGCGCCTGGTTCAACTTCTGAAACGTGACGGCCTTCTCTTCCGATTCGCGGTACAGGCGCGCGTTTTCCAGGGCCACGGCCGTCAGGCCGACGAACGTGTTGAAGTAGCCGATGTCCTGCGGGCTCCATTGCCGCTCGCGGCGGCAGTGGACCGACAGCACCGCGATCGATTTTCCGGCCCACTCGACCGGCAGCAACAGGTGGGCGCGGTAACCGGCCGCGGCGAAAAAATCTTTTTCCCACGACGCCGGCGCCCGGTCGAGGTCGGCGATCACGAGCGCCTCCTTCATCTCCGCCACCCAGCCCGCGAGGCTCCTTTTCTGGGGAATGGTTTTGCCTAGAAGACCCTCGATTCCGGCCGCGCCGGCCACTTCAAAGCCGTCGTCTTTGGGCACGAGCACCTCCGCCGCATCCGCGCCGAGCAGTTTCATCGCGTGCGCGGCGACGTTCGGGAGCAGCTCGTCCAATCCGGCGAGAACCGCGATCTGCTTTCCGGCGTCGACGAAACGGGAGAGATAGGCGCTCGTCTGGACCGCGGCAGGCGCCAGGGGCGCGGGACGGGACGGCGCTTTTTCACCGGCGCGCGCGCCGTTCGGCTTGCTTTCTTTTCTTGCGGCCGGCTTTTTCCATCCCATGGCTGAGGCGAAAAGCTCCCGGCTCTTTTCAATCTCGACCACCACCGGTCCGATCATCTCGCGGCATTCATCCTCCGTCACTCGGAGCAGCTCCCAGACGGATTCGTCGATGGCTCCGGCGCCGCGCTCCCCGCCGTTGCCGATCTCGGAACTCTCGCACAGAAAATCGGCCACGTGAACGATGGCGACGATCTGGCGCACCGTTTCGTCGGCGTCGCGCGGCACCTCCAGCGGCGTGCGGTGAAACGCAATCGAGTATCTGAGGAGCGGCGGAAACCCCCATTGATTGGCCGCCGCCTGTCCGACGACGGCGTGGTCGGTGCCGAGCGTCCGGTGCTCGGCCTCGGAGAGCGAAAGCCCCTCGGCCGCCGTGATCTCGACCGCCTGCAGAAGCTCCTTTTTAAAAAAGCGGTACAGTAAGACCTTGCCCATGTCGTGGAGCAGCCCGGCGATGAAGGCTTCTTCCGGCGTGCGGTGCCTGAGACGCGTCGCGATGGCGCGGGCCCAGACGCCGCAGCCCAAGCAGTGCTCCCATAATTGTCCGATGCTGAGAGTCTCGTTGTCGTCCTCGGGAAAGGAGCCGAAGGTGAACAGCGTCAACGCCAGCGAGGCGATCGCGTCCATGCCGAGGATGGCGACCGCTTGCGACACCGTCGTCACCTCGCGCGACTGGCCGTAAAACGGAGAGTTGGCGATTCTCAGCAGGCGGGCGGTGAAGGCCTGATCGAGGACGATGACCTTCGCCATGTCGCGCGCGCCGGCCCTCTCGTCCCAGGCGACCTCGAGGATCTTCATCGCCACCGGAGAGAACGGGAGCTGGGTGACGCGCTCGATGACTCGATCGACCCGGTGCACGCGAGCGGAGGAGCCGTGCTCGGGAATGATCCTATGGAAAGGAGTGAGGTCGGGCGCGACGGCGCCGGGTGATTTTCTTGCTCGATTTAAACCGTCCATCTAGTCTGCTCAGTTTCAGGTTTCGAGCTGCGGGTTTCGCGGCTCATCGGCGTTCATGTTTTCGTCGCCTAAAAACTTGATCCTTCGACGCGCTCAGGATCAACCCTGTCCTCGACTCTGAGGGAAGAGCCCTGAGCCTCGGAATCGAACGAGAGCGAGGCCGAAGGGGTTAAAACACCAGGCTCGAAACTGCCTTTCTCGGCACTGCCGGAGTTCGCGTGGGCCATTGGTCCCGCCGGGTGTGCCGCGCGCGATTTGTTCTTCAAGCCGAGGAGGCCGCTGCGCAGATATTCAGCGTCGATTCCCAGCGTCGCGCATATGTTTTCGAAGGAAAATAACCAGTCGCCGTCGGGGTCGAAAATCCAGCTATCGACCTCTTCGAATTCTCCGTTGGGCTTGCCTTTCGCGTCGCCGACGTGCCTTCGATAGCACTCGACGGCGTCTTCCAGGACCGCCCACATTAGCCTTATTTCAGGCTCGATCGGCGTCTTTCGGCGCAGCAGGTCGAAATACTGCACCGGCAGAAGCGCGTCAGGCCCGAATAAGCCAAATACCTTTTCTTTCAAGCGCATTTCGGCATGTTCCATCGCAGAAACCCCTCTACTGCATTTTCGGCTGATGGGACCGAAACTTTAGGATTAGCGGGGATTAATCAAAGGATAGCGGAGCGGATAGTGCTCGACGACGAGCTGGAGCCCCAGGCTGGAGGACGGGTTCAGGAGAATCGGGCCTTGCAGATTGGCGGTGATGTCTTCGACGCGCTCGCGCAAGGTGACGATGACAAAAACCGACAGGTCGGCCGGCGAGCCGGCGCGGAGGACGGCCAGCGCCTCCGGCGGCGGCTTGAGCGCATAATCGGAGACTATGGAATGCGGCGAAACCAGGGGGAAGCAGAGGTCGTCCTCCTCGGCCTGGAGAACGAAGAAGGGCGACGCGCTTCCATCCCCCGGTTGATACGGGCTCAGAATAAAATTTCGCTGCGAGGAAAACCCCAAGAGGCCGTCGGGAAAGAACAACCGCCTCTCCCCCCTGGATGGGATCGCGATAGCGTCGATATCCTGCTTTGCCGGACTAGCCACTTGAGCCTTCCCCCTTTTCCGCGTGCCAGCGTTTGGCCAGGGCCTCGAGCGGCAACGCGTCCCCGAGACCTTTTGCCGCGGCGCTGTTCTCTTCTTTGAGCGCTTTCAGAATCTCCTCGCGCAACACGCGCACGTGCTGCGGGGCGGTGATCCCGAGCTTCACCTGGCCGCCCGCGGCGGCGACCACCGTGACGACGATATCGTCGCCGATCGTGATGCTTTCACCGGGCCGGCGTGCAAGAACGAGCATGGCATTCTAACGGAGGAAATCGAGGATGCTCGGCTGGATCGCCCGAGCCGACGACTGGAGGGCCGCCTGGAAAGCCTGCTGGAGAAGGGCGAAGTCCGAAAAGACTTTGATCGCGTCGATGTCCTCTATTTTAGAGCGCGTCTCCGTGGTCCTGAGCTTCATGATCTCCAGGCCGGCGCGCGCCGTGTTCAAAGTCTCCAAACGCGCGCCGATCTCGGCGCGAAAACCGTGGACTTGATTCAATCCGCTGTCGAGCCGTCCGATCTGCGTGGTGATTCCGTTTGGGCCGGCGACGTCATTGGCGTTGAGCGCGGTCTCGAGGTCGGAAAGAGTGTCGAAGAGGTCGGTGCCGCCAGCCACTCCCACTCCCTGGAAGAGCTTGTCGCCGGGCAAGTTGATGGCGACGTTGGTGGAGCTGTCGGCCTGAATGAATATGTCGTTGCTGTCGCCGCTGTAAGTGACGACTCCAGCCGCCAGGGCGAAAGGCGCCGCGCCGTTGACAAAGCCGGCGAACATGTAACGGTTCTCCAGCTTGGCGTTGCCGAGAGCGACGAGCCGGGACAAGAGCTGATGCACTTCGGCGGCGGCGTTCGCCCGATCCTGCGCCGACATCGCGCCGTTCGCCATCGCCACGGCCAGTTCCCTGGCCCGGTTGAGAACGTCGTCGACGTCGCCCAGGACCGAATCGGTCTGATTGAGAAACGGCAGCGCGCTGTCGATATTTTTTTGATACTGGTCAAGCGAGGCCTGGAAGCTTTTGAGATCGACGGCGCGGGCCGCGCCGAACGGATCGTCCGAGAGCCGGTTGATGCGCTTGCCCGAAGAGATCTGCTCCTGCACCGCCGCCAGCCTGCGCATGGCCTGCTGGACGTTCTCCTGGACCTGATTCGCGAGCGATTGATTGCTGACACGCATGGTTGATTCTTTTTTTTTACTTTTTACTTTTGACTTTTTACTTTATCTGACCATTCCCAAAATCGTCTGGTACATCTCGTCGCCGGTTTTGACCAGGACCGAGGCGGCCTCGAAGGCGCGTTGAAACATGATCATCTTGGTCATCTCTTCCTCCAGGCTGACGCCGGAAAGCCCGTCGCGCCGGACCTGCGCCTGGTTGAGCAGCGCCTCTTGGAAATCTAAGTTGCGCTCGGCGGCCTCCGCCTTAATGCCGACGTCTTGCACCAGGGACACGTAATATTCGTTGAACGTCTGGTTGCCGAGAACGGGGAACGCCGTGTTGCGCAGATTCGCCATCGCCAGCGCGTTGCCGTTGTCGCCGGGCACGCCGGCGGCGGTGGCCGAGGCGGCGATCAGATTCGTGTCGGCCGCGACGGCGGCCGTGATCTGGAGGCTGTTGGCCGCGCCAGCGACGGCGCCGATCGGGTTGAAGAAGTTGCCGCCGGCCGCGCCGTTCAAGTCGAAGCCCGCCGCATGCTGGACATTGACCTCATCGGCGATGGTCTTGGCCAACTGATCGAGCCGCCCGATCATGCTCGGAAGCTCCTGGTCGCGCATCGTGAGAACGCCGCCGAGCTCGCCCCGAGTAAAAAACGTCGTCGCGTCGAAAGTGAGTCCCGACGGGCTCCGGTAGTCAACGGTATGGAGTCCGTTGAGTCCGACGTTGCTGGCATCGAGCGTAGCGGCGCGGTCGCCGCTCACGAGCAAGAGCCCGCCCGACGTGACGGTGACCTGCCCCTGGGCGCCTTCGGTGATCGTCGCGCCGGTCAGGCGGGAAATATCCTGGAGCAGGAGCTGGCGCTGGTCCCTCAAATCGTTCGCCGGCTGCCCCGCCGCTTCGGCGGCGGCAATCTGCCGGTTGTAATCGGCGATCTGCGCCAGCACCGAATTCACCTGGCCGACAACTTGGCCGACGTCTTTGTCCAAATTGAACTGCGCGTTGCTGAGCATGCCGCGCGCCTGGCGCAAGCGGTCTCCCAGTGCATTCGCCTTGCCGATCAATGCCGTCCGCTCGGCCTGCCCGCCCGGATTATTCGACAGAGCGGACCAGGCGTTGAAAAAATTGTCGAGCGCCTCTTCGACTCCGCCGGCGACCGGGAAAGCGTCCTGGACTGCGCCGAGAGCGCGCGCCGCGGCCTGGGAAAAACCCCACTCGCCGTGGCGGCCGAGAAGCTCCGTTTCGGCGAACCGATCTACGACGCTTCTGACGCTTTCGACCGAGACGCCGTTGCCGAGCAGGAGCTGGCCGTACGTGATCGGAAAAGATGTAGAGAGAATCAAGCGCTGGCGCGAAAAGCCGGGAGTGTTGACGTTGGCGATGTTATGACTGGTGGTTTGAATCCCCTGCTGATGGGCCTGCATGCCCCGCGCCGCGATGAAAAGACTGGTCAGGATAGACATGGCGGTTAGACTTTGCCTTGAATCAGGCCCGACGACGGGCGCGAAGCGCCTGCGGCTCCCTGCTCGCCGTAAAGACGCACCTCGGGAAGCGTCAATGGACTCAACGCTTCGCGAATGTGACCCAGAAGATTTTCCATCAAGCTCAAAAGGCTCTTTTCCTCCGCCTGAAGCTGCGCATAGACGCGGCGCGCCTGCTCGCGGAGACGGCTAAGCTCGGTTGCTTGCTCGGCCGATGAAGCGCGGCCCAGGATCGCTTGCAGCGATAAGTTGGTATCCCCGCCGCCGAGTTGGCTCGTGATCCGCTGTCTTTTTTCCTCGACGGCGCCGAGATTCAACAGCAGCGCCTCGCGGCTCTCGATGCGCTCGATCAGCGTTGAGATCTGCCATGCCAGGATCGCTTTCCGCTGGGCGGACAAATTGTCCAGCAGGTCCTGGCCCAGCGAGATCTCTTCGCCGATGGCCGCGGCCAATTCCGTAAGATCCTGAGTCATTGAAAGTTTTTACTCCTTGCCCTGCTTGCCCAAGAGACGGGCGACTTCGCTGCGGGCGACGCTCTTCGCCACCTCTTCCGCTTCCACGTGGTAAGTGCCCGCGGCGATCTGTTCTTTGATTTTGTCGACCTTCTCGGCCCGAAGCTCATCGCCTTTGCCGGCCAGCTCGGCGGCCTTCTGCAAATGCCGCGCTTCATCGGAGATGCTGATCTTGGCGGTCTCGCCGGCTTGCTGGGCGCCTTTCTCCCCTTCTCCGCGCGCTGGGGCGACGCTTTTATCGTTCTGGACGTGCTGCGAGATGCCGGGATCGATAAGATCTTTACCGGTGATCTTCATGTCTTGTTCTCCTCTTTTTCGTTAAAGCGCGGGACCGCCGATGTTATCGGGGTCCTACATCTGTTTACATCGGCGCCTACGCCTGTTTCTTTAACGAAATTTACCCCCTCTTGACCCCGCTGGCAAACTGTTGAAAACCAACCACTTGCGTGGGGTCGATCGCCTGCCCGTTTTTATGCACCTCGAAGTGGAGATGCGGCGCCGTCGACCGCCCGGTCGAACCCACCAGGGCGATTTCCTGTCCCGCGGCGACGTCATCGCCGGGATTGACCAGATTGGCGGCGGTATGGGCATAGCGGGTCGTTATCCCATCTCCATGATCGAGCGTCACGAGATTGCCGTAACCGTCGGCCCAGCCGCTGAAGACAACCTTTCCGGCCGCCGCCGCCTTGATCGGGCTGCCGAGCGGAGCGGCGATGTCGAGTCCTTTGTGAAATTTGCTCTCGCCGGTAAAAGGATCGGCGCGGAATCCGAATCCTGAAGACACTACGCCGGTTGCCGGAGGATCGAAATCGTGGCTGTGATGATCTTCGGCAATACCGCCGCCGTGCGTTTTCAACGCGCTATGCTCAAGCGACCGCGCCGCGTTCGAGTCCAGGGCTTTGGTCGCGCCGGATTCCATCGCCTTGCCGGCGCTCCGGTCAAGCGCCTTTTCGATCATCTTGCGTAGCCCCATCCCTTCCCTTCCGGCGATCGCCCGCGACACTTCGGTGTCCGCAAGCGTCATATACACGTCGCTCTGGAGTGAGTCGCTTTCGAAGAGACCGCCTTTGGGGATAGAAGCCCGCATCGCTTTAAGAACCTCGAGGAAAAGCAGCGAGACGAATTCTTGCGCCGCCTTCTGCTTCTCCTTTGGAGTAGCGTTGCCGGTCTGAGCCGCGCCCAGCGCCTGCGCCCTTTCGGCGATCAGGTTCTCGACGTTGAATTTATCGACCGGGTTGATCATCTTGCCATTTTCGATTTTAGATTTTGGATTTTCGATTTAATTGAAAATTCAACACTCAAAATTCAAAATTTTCTTACATTATGACTAACTCCGCCTGCAGCGCTCCCGACTGTCTCAGCGCTTCGAATACGGCGAGCAGATCTCTCGGCGTTACGCCGAGCGCGTTGAGCGCGAGCACGACCTCGCTGAGATCGACGCCGGTGCCGGGAAGCTCCATCAATTGGCGTTTTTCCGGCTCAACGACGCCGATTTTTGTGTCGGGCACCACAACCGTCTGCCCCCTGCCGAACGGCGCCGGCTGAGACACCCGCTGGTCCTCTTTGACGGTGATGTGCAAGCCGGCATGAGCCACCGCCACGGGGGCGATGCGCACCTTTTTCCCGATGATGACCGTGCCGGTGCGCTCGTTGATCACGACGCGGGCCGGATTGTCCGGCGAGACCTCCAGCGATTCGATCGCAGAGATGAAGCCGATCGGGTTGGCCTGAAATTCAGGCGGAACTTTTACCAGGACGACTCCCGGTGAGACCGGCTGGGCGGAGAATTTCAAGTCCGCCCCGTTGATGGCGTCGGTGATGCGCTGCGCCGTTGTGAAGTCCGGTTTGTTGACGTTGATTTTGACCTCGCCTTCGAGCGTGAGAATTTCGGACGGGATCGCGCGCTCGAGCAGCATGCCTGCGGTCACGCGTCCGGTTGTCTGGTGGTTTTTGCTGAGGCGCGCGCCGATTCCGAGCGCGGTGTAGCCGCCGCCGAGAGTGACCGGCCCTTGCGCGACGCCGTAGACGCGGCCGTCGGGCCCCTTGAGCGGCGTGAGCAGCAACATGCCGCCGGAAAGACTCTGGGCGTCGCCGATGGATGAGACCAAGGCGTCCAGGCGATTTCCCGGCTGGGCGTACGGCGGAACTTCGGCCGTGATCATGACCGCCGCTACGTTCTTCACGCGCACGGCGGCGGGATCGACGCGGACCTGGTAAGCCTGCAAGAGGTTCGTCAGCGTCTGGACGGTGAATTCGGTGTTCTGCCGGTCGCCGCTGCCGTCGAGCCCCACGACCAGACCGTAGCCGATGAGTTGATTGGTGCGCACCCCCTCGACCTGCGCGAGGTCCTTTATACGCGACGCTTCGGCGGAAGCGCACAGCAGCACAGAAAATTGCAAGATGAAAATTGCAAATTTGAGATTTGAGATTTGAGATTTGAGATTCATGTTAGAACGGCCATATCCAGTCGAAAATCCACGTCCCCCAACCCGACCTCTGCTTGTCGGCGACGACGCCGGCGCCGCTGAGCGTGATATGGGCGTCCGCGATCTGGGTGGACAACACGGAGTTGTCGCGCGCGATATCTTCCTGGCGCACGATGCCGGTTAAGGTGATGTGCTGCTGTTCGTTGTTGACGCCCACGGTGCGCATCCCTTTGATGACGAGGTTGCCGTTGGGCAGTACCTGAGTCACGACCGTCGTGATATTCGCCGTGACTTTTCCCTCTCTCGTCGTGCTGCCTTTGCCGAGATGCGAGTTCTCGGCGCTCGCTTCCGCGAAGTTCTGCGACATCGGCACACCGAAAAGCTTTTTCGCGGTAAAAAAATTGTCGATCCTGCCGTTGATCGAAGACTTGCGCGAAAGATCGGTGTCGGCGGTGTTGCTCGCCTGGGCCGCCTCGACGACTTTGATGGTCAGGATATCGCCGATGCGATTCGCCTTTTTATCGGCGTAGAAAAATACATGATCGTCTCTGGGCCAAAGCGAGCCGGTGGAAGCCGGAGTGCGCGTGGTTCGCGAGACCGGAACGTCCCCCAGGCGCTCCGTCTCCAACCGTAATTCCTCGGCGGACGGCGTGGGAATGAAGCGCCGCTCCAAACTGCACCCCACGAACCAAGGCAAAAGTAAAAAGGAAAAAGTAAAAAATAAATCCCGGAGTTTCCCTATTGCTATTTTGTTTTGCATTTGGGCCTTTTCTTACTTTTGCCTTTTTACTTTTTTTACTGGCTTACCTTTACCGTTCTTCCATCAATCACCACGCCCTGAAGCAGTTTTCCCGAGGCGGGATTTTTAACCCGTATCACGTCGCCCACTTTTCCCGCCTGCAACGCCTCTCCCACGGCCTCGACGCGGAGCCGCTCGGTCTCATAGATCAAGAGGACCGGGCCGCCGTGGCGCACCACCTGCGGCGGCTCGGCCAGAGACGAAGTTAAAACTTCATTGGCGTTGGTCGCGCGCGCAACCTGTTTGCCGATCGCGTCTTCTATTTTGGTCAACGGGCGGGGATTCGACGAGCTGATCTCGCGCCAGTCGAGGCGCACGTCCTCGGAGCCGATCACCTGACGGCGCGCCAAGGGCCGCGCGCTGACCACGACGTTATCGTGGACCTTGATCTCGGTCCTGACCCAAATCTGGCTCTCCTCCTTGCCATCGACGTCCGCGGCCAGCAAAACCGTTTGAACGCCGGGCGTGATTCCCTTCGCGGGCTTGGCCACGCGCAAGGCGATCTTCCCGTGACGGACCGGCACCGGCTTGTAGGAAAGCGCGCGCACCTCGATCTGCTGCGCGTCCCAGACGCCGGTTGTTAAAATATAGCGGTGCAGCGTCTCTTCCACTTGTTGCTGGCTGACGACCTGACCCGCCTTTTCGTCCGCCGACGCGGTGAGAGACAATAGCAGCCCCATCAATGCGCCTATGATCGCGGCGCTCTTCGCCTCACGGCTCCTCACGATGCGCCTCCCTTTTAGAACCTGACGAGGTTGTTGGCGGTCTGCATCATCTCATCGGCGGTGCGGATCGCCCGGGAATTGATTTCGTAAGCTCTCTGGCCGACGATCAGATTGACCATTTCTTCGACGACGTTGACGTTGGACATCTCGACGAATCCCTGGAGCAGCGTGCCGAATCCTTCCCGGCCGGCAGTTCCCAAGATGGGATCGCCCGAGGCCTGAGTCGGGCGAAAAAGATTCCGGCCGAGACTCTCGAGCCCCGCCGGATTGACAAAGCGCGCCATCTCGATCGTGCCGATCTGTTGCGCCGTCAGCGTGCCGGGCTGGCCGACCGAAACCGTGCCGTCGACGCCGATCGTGAGCGAGATCGCGTCCTGCGGGATCGTGATCTCCGGCTGCAGCGGAAAACCCTCGCTGGTGACGAGCTTACCCTGGCTGTCTTTCTTCAAACTCCCGGCCTGGGTGTAGGCGATCTCGCCGCTCGCCTGGAGCACCTGGAAAAAGCCGTCGCCTTCGACCGCGACGTCCAGGGGATTGCCGGTGTGCTGCAGGTCGCCTTTGATGAAAAGTCTGTACGTCGAGACGGCGCGCGCGCCGTGTCCTACCTGCAGGCCCGACGGCACCTCGCGTCCCTGCGCCGAGGCGTTGCCGGGCGCTTGCAGCGTTTCATAAACCAGATCCTGGAAATCGAGACGGCTGCGCTTGAAGCCGGCGGTCTGCACGTTGGCCAGGTTGTTGGCGATGATATCGAGGGTCAACTGCTGGGACTGCATCCCGGTGGCGGCGGTCCATAAAGCTCTCATGTTATAACCTCGCTCCTTCCGACAACATTCTTGCGGTTGCCGAGTCCATCATCTGCAGGACTTTTCCATAGGCCTCGAACTGGCGGTGGATGTTGATCAGACCGACCATGGCATCGACGGGATTGACGTTCGCCCGCTCGAGATTGCCCTGGAGAATACGGTAATCCGGGGCCGGCTGAGCCGTTCCGTCGAGCGCCCGATACAGACCTCGGCCTTCTTTCGCGAGTATGCGCGGATCGCGAAAACGCACGATGCGCAATTTTCCGACTTCGCCCTCTTCGGAGCGCACGATCCCATCCGAGCTTACTTCCATTTTTTTGCCGCTGATGCGAATGACTTCGCCCTCGCGGCGGTTCCCGCTTTCTCCCAGCACCGGTTCGCCAAACGAGTTCACCAGTATTCCGTCGGGGGCAAGAGTAAAGTTGCCCTGGCGCGTGTAGCGAAATCCCCGGCCGGTGCGGATGACAAAGAACGCTTCGCCGTCGAGCGCCAGATCGAAGTTATTGCCCGTAGGTTGCAGTTCCCCCTGTGAGAAATCCGTGCGCTGCTCGGCGACGGCCACCAGGCCGCCGACCCGCTCTTGCTCCGCGGTCAGGCCGAGCAGCTCGCTGAAAGCCAGCCGCTGGCCCTTGAAGCCCGAGGTGTTCAGGTTGGCAAGATTCTGTGTCGTCACTTCAAGCCGGCGCATCTGCGCGACCGAGCCGGAAACAGCTTTGTACATCCCCGCGTTCATACGATGCCTCGCATTTCTGCAATTTATGTACCGCGTAGCGTGGCATCGAAGGCCCACGCCAGAGGCGATAAAGAATCGGCCTTTCTTGAAAGATTTTTACCGGCGGTCATTTTTTCCTACCCGCCGCCTAGCGCTGCAAGGCGGCATCTTTTTCCCTGTGGGCGGCACCATTCTCCCCTTTCAATATCGCCGCCGGAAACGCGGGCCGCTTTTTCCCCGTAACCGGCGCCGCCGGCTCTTCGAGCTTTTTCTCCCCGCGACGCGGCCCTTGCGGCTTGGACTCGATCGGCTTGTCGTCGCCCTTGACCGCCTGGCGGAGCTTGTGGACGAGCTGGACCTGTTGGAGCGGCAGGCCGAGCATCTTGGCCACCTGCTCAGCGCCTTTTCCTTCGGCAAGCAACAGCGCCGCCGAGGAGTATTGGTCGGGCTTGCCGAGATCGGTCTGCGTCAGCAAGTTGTGCAGCCGCTGCTCCGTGTTTTCAGCTCGGAGGATTACGGCCTCGAGATTTTTCTGCACCATTTCGAGCGAGCGGAAAAAGCTATTGTTGGTCAGCTCGGCGGCGCGCAGCACTTCCTCGAGACGGGCGAGCCGATCGTCGCGCACGCCGGACTTCCCGGCGAAAAGGCTCTTCGTTCCGACAAAAATCGGCAGGAGCGCCAGATCGTACAAACCGCTGAAGACGGCGGCAAACACTCGCCTGCCCGCTTGGCTTAAAAGGCAGAGAAGCAATCCTAAAACCGCGATCACGATCCAACTTGGATTCATATAGTCACCCCTTTCTTCCCTTTCACTTAAACTTTGATATCGAGCGAGCGGCCTACCTTTTCATCGGCCGGCTGTTTTTCTTCGGCCTGCCCAGCGTCCTTTGCGGCCTCGATTTCCTTTTCATCTTTTTCCGCCGCCGCGTCGCGCTTTTTTTCCTCCCGCTCCCTGTCCTTCGTCCGATCTCTCTCCCGATCGACCGCAACGGCGCGGTCGAGCGACACGGGAGGCGAGACGATTCTGTTTACCGATTCGGCCACGACGCATCACTCATAGACGCAACGACAAAAACTCCTCTCATGCCACCGTCTTCTTTGTCCGGCCTTTGGCCTCCGGCGCCTCCGCTGGCGTTTTCTTAGTCTTGGCTTGCGCTTTCTTTTCGCCGAACATTTCTTTCAATCGTCCGACCGCCTGGCCGTAAATTTGGCAGACGCGGCCCTCGGTGAGCCCCATGATCTCGCCGATTTCCCTGAGCGTGAGCTCTTCGTGATAATACAACGTCACGACGAGCCGCTCGCGCTCGGGCAATTGATCCACGGCCGAAGTCAGCTTCTCGATCAGGTCCTTGTCTTCGACGAACGTGAGCGGGTCGCGAAATGGATAATTGGCAAATTCCTCCTGCGCCTTTTCCCACTGTCCCTCGGACGTAATCGAAAGATCCTCGAGGCTCAAAAGCGTCGCCTCGCTCACCTTCTGCTCGACCCGGTAATATTCCTCCAGCGGGATGTTGAGCTCCCCTGCCATTTCTTCGACCGTCGGCGCGCGCGACAGTTGGCCCGCGAGCCGGCCGCGGGCGGCTTCCACCTTGCGCCCCCAGGAGCGCACCGAGCGGCTCGCCCAGTCGAGCGAGCGGAGACACTGCATCACTTCCCCCTCGATGCGGTAGCGGGCGTACACTTCGAAGGCGACGCCGCGCGTGGGATCGAAGCGGCCCAACGCCTCTAAAAGCCCGACGATGCCGGAATGAATCAACGACGTGAGGTCGACGCCGGGCGGCAGGCGCCGGTGGATTTTCTCCGCCACCATGCGGACGAGCGGGAGATAGGTTTCCACCATCTCGTCCCACGACTTCTGATCGGGAAGCGTTTTGGCTTCGGCTTTCAACTCGTCTCTCTCCTTGGCCCGAGAACGCGGCGGAAAAAGAACTGCATGTTGCCCTTGACCCGGCTCTCGTTCGCCGCTTGCTGAAGCAGCCGGGACGCGATCGTCGCAAACGCTTGCGCCGACGGCGAAGTCGCGGAATTCGAGCTCACGATTTGACCGTTCGACGCCGCGCGGCGAAGCTCCTGATCCCAGGGGACCCAGCCGAGAAAATCGAGCGAGATGTTGAGAAAGCGGAGCGCCGTGCGCGAGAGCGTGTCGTAGAGGCGCCGTGCGCCGAGCTCGCCTTCTACGGTATTGGCCAGGACCCAGAACCGTTTTTCGTGGTGCTTGGAGGCTAGAACTTTGAGCAGAGCGTACGCGTCCGTCATCGACGACGGGTCGGGGGTCACCACGACGATGATCTCCTGCGCCGCGGTGGTAAAGTACGTGACGGTATCGGAAATGCCGCTGCCGGTATCGACCAACACGACGTCGATGTCGTGCGTGAGCGCGTCGAGCTCGGTGATGAAGGCGATCTTCTGCGCGTCGGTGAGCGCGGTGACTTCTTGAATGCCGCTGCCGCCCGGCAGGAGCGAAACTCCCAGCGGCGTCGAGACGATGATCTCCGCGAGGCTCATATGGCCGGCAAAAAAGTCCGCCAGAGTGTAGCGCGGCTTGACGCCGAGAAAGAGATCCAGATTGGCGAGCCCGAGGTCCGCGTCCATCAGCAAGACTTTCTTTTGCCGGCGCGCGAGCGCCGCGGCCAGATTAGCCACGGTATTGGTCTTGCCGACGCCGCCCTTGCCGCTGGTCACGGCGAAGACCCGTGCCGTGGGCAGCATCGCCAAGCGGCCGTCCAACTCAGTCGCGGTCACGCCCAAGAAAGGGTTCCGCCGCGGAAAAACGGCCGTCGATCCTTCGATGGACTCAGGACTTCGATTCGTGAGCGCCTCGGCCGAAGGATCGACCCTGAGCCGGGTCGAACGGGTCGATAAGGAATCCGTTACATCAATCATCGTTGCTCCATCCCGATAGAACTAGATTAGCCAGCAGCTCCGGGCGACCCACCTGCAGGTCGTTCACCAGGTCCTGCCCGCCGGTGACGTAGGCAAGCGGCAGGCCTGAGACGATCGCCGTGTTGATGAGCGGGCCGAAGTAGCGGCATTCATCCACTTTGGTAAAGACCAGAGAGTCGAGACCGATCTTGCGGTAAACTTCCACCCAATCGGCCATGTCGCGGCCGTTGGTCGCCGCGCTGAGAAGCAGCATGCGCTTGAGATCGGAAACGGCGTCGAGCGATTCCGTGAGCTCTTCCACGCCGCTTTCGTCGCGCGGGCTGAAGCCGGGCGTGTCGAGGAGGACGCAATCGGAGCTCGAAAGCTGATCGAAAGCCTGCTCCAGGCTTGTCCGGTCGTGAGCGGCGCGGTAGGGAACGTCGAGAATCCCGCAATAACTCGCCAGCAGGTCGGCGCCGACGCTGCGCCCGCTCTCGAGGCTGATCCAGCCGACGCGGCGCGCTTTTTGTAGGAGGCGGACGGTGAGCTTGATGATGCTCGTAGTTTTTCCTACGCCGGTGGGCCCGACGAGCGCGAGCCGTTGCTGCTTTCCCGCTTTCGTCTGTAGTGCTTCAGCGCAGGGAATCAGCCGCGAAAGCGCGGCGAAAATCCGCTCGCGATCGCCTTTCGCTTCTATGCCCTCCATCGCGCGCGCCAGACGCGTGATGACTTCAGGCGAGAGACCTTGATCGAGAAGCTTCTCCGCCAGGCCCTTGCGTGCCACGCCGGGAAGAATCCAATGCAAGAGCGCGCGGACTTCCGCGATCCCTTCCTGAACTTCTTTCAGCGGTCCGGCGTCGCTTTCTCGCCGGTTCTCCGATTCTCCGCTTCCCCGATTCACCGTTTCTCCGCGAATACCGTCCGCTTCATCGTTCATCGCGGTCACCTCCACGCCCATTCCGTTGCCGGCCGCGACGCTCCGCGATTCCAAGATCAGAGCGTCGGGACCGAGCGACTTCCTCACCGCGCTCAGCGCTTCGGACATGTCTCTGCCTAAAAAATGTTTCGGTTTCATCGTTTCACCTTATGACCCCTAGAGATTGTATTTTGACTCCGTCGGTAATTTCCCGGTGCGACAGCACGACGACCTGCCGCAGATAATGGCTCAACAGTTGGCGCAGATGGCGGCGCACGTCGGGGCTCGCGAGAAAAACGGGCAGGAGCCCGCGCTGAGTAAACGTGTCCATCGCCTGGCGCGCGGCGGTGATGATGCGCTGCGCCGCCTGCGGCTCGAGCGCCATGTTCTCCTGCATGCTTTCGCGGATCGTCCGCTCGATCTGCAAGTCCACCGTCATGACGGGGAGAATGCCGTCGGCGTTGCGGCACGAAGCGGTGATCGAACGCGCCAGCGCCTGGCGGACGTACTCGGTGATTTGATCCATGTCTTTCACTTGCGGCGCGTGGTCCGCGAGCGTCTCGACGATCGTCAAGAGGTCGCGGATCGGCACGTCTTCGCGCAAAAGATTTTGCAGCACTTTCTGCACGCCGCCGACGGTCAAGTGCTGCGGGATCAACTCCTCCACAACTTTAGGATGCTCCTTGGCCAGCTCGTCGATGAGCCGCTGCACGTCCTGGCGCGTCAGCAGGTCCGGGCCGTAGCGCTTGACGATCTCCGAGAGATGGGTGATCAGCACGGTCTCCGAATCGACCACGGTGTGTCCCATCCCTTCCGCCCTGTCCTTGTCGGCGGAAGAAATCCACAGGGCGGGGAGGCCGAACGCCGGCTCTTCGGTGCGCTCTCCCGGCAAGGTCGCAGTCGAATCGGTCTCCGGCGACACGCTCATGGCGAGGAATTTTCCCGGCCTGAGCTCGCCCCTGCCAGCCTCGACGCCTTTGATGAGGATCGTGTACTGCTTGCTCCCGAGACGCAGGTTGTCGCGGATATGAATCTGCGGAATGAGGAAGCCGCGGTCGGTGAGCAGTTGGCATCTCAGCGCCTTGATGCGCTCGACCAGCCCGCCTTTTTCGCTGTCGATCAGCGGGATCAGCTCGTAGCCGACTTCGAGCTCGAGCAGGTCGATCGGCGCCGGCCGTATCGCCTCCTCGCGCTTCTGCGGCTTTTGACTCTCGGTTTCCGCCTGAAGCTGTTTCTTTTGCTCTTTGTCCGCCGCCGAATACGACAACCCGCCGGCGACCATGGCCGTGGCCAAAAAAGGCAGCGCCGGAAAACCGGGCATGAAAGCCAAGAGACCGAGAGCCGCCGCGACCACGCCGAGGACTTTCGGGTTGAACAGCAATTGACGCGACAGCTCGACGCCGAGACCGGACTCCGATGCGGTGCGCGTTACGACCAGGCCCGCCGCGGTGGAAACGATGATCGCGGGCACCTGGGCCACCAGGCCGTCGCCGATGCTGAGGAGACTATAGAGCTGGGCCGCCTGGGTGACGGACATTCCCTTTTGCATCACGCCGACGAAAAATCCGCCGAGGAGATTCACCGCGAGGATGATGAGGCCGGCGACCGCGTCGCCGCGGACGAACTTGGAGGCGCCGTCCATCGAACCGTAGAAGTCGGCTTCTTTTTGCACCCGCTCGCGCCGCCGCCTGGCGTCGGCGTCGTTGATGAGGCCCGCGTTCAAGTCGGCGTCGATCGCCATCTGTTTTCCGGGCATGGCGTCCAAGGTGAAGCGCGCCGCCACTTCGGCGATGCGCGTCGCGCCTTTGGTGATGACGACGAAGTTGATGACGGTGAGGATCACGAAGACGATGAAGCCGACGGCGTAATTGCCTCCCATGACGAAATGGCCGAAGGCCTCGATCACGCGGCCCGCCGCCGCCGATCCTTCCTCGCCGCGCAGCAGGACCAGACGCGCGGAGGCGACGTTGAGCCCGAGACGAAGCAAGGTCCCGAATAAAAGCACCGTGGGAAAAGCGGCGAACTCCAGCGGCTCTTTGATCGAGAAAGAAACCATGAGGATCGTGAGCGAAAAGGCCATGCTGATGACCAGCGCGAAGTCGAGCAGCCAGGACGGCACCGGCAAGAGCAACAGCATCAACATCGCCACCAGCGCGATCGCCGGCCCGGAGTCGCTCCACGAAAGTCCCGTGATCTCTTGCGCCTTTGCTTGACTCATTTTTTTTCTTCCCTAATTTTTGAAATTTTTCGCTTGAACTTGGCTCACGAAATCGGGAAAAAAGATGCCTCGCGCAAAGGCGCAACGCGCGCCAAGTTCGGAGAAATATTTTCTTCCTTTGCGTGCTTGGCGTCTTGGCGCGATAAATTTTCTTGAAGCCGTTTTGTTCAACATTTCAAAAGCAAGAATCTAATTCGCAATCCCTATTTTCTCCGCAGCCGGTAGACGTAGGCCAGCACCTCGGCGACCGCGCGGTAAAGGCTCTCGTGGATTTCCTGCCCGACCTCGACGACCCGATAGAGCAGCCGGGCTAGCGGCTTGTTCTCGACGACGGGAATGCGGTTTTGGGCCGCGATCTCCTTGATCTTTTGCGCGATGAATCCGGCGCCTTTGGCGACGACCCGCGGCGCCTTCATCGTTTCCATGCGATAGCTGAGCGCCACGGCGAAGTGGTCCGGGTTGGTGACGACGACGTCGGCTTTAACCAGGTCGGCCATCATCCGCCGGCGCGAGATCTTATGCCTCATGCCTTTCAAGCGGCTCTTGGTGAGCGGGTCTCCTTCCTGCTCGCGCATCTCTTCTTTCAATTCTTGCCGGCTCATGCGGAGTTTCACCTCCGAGCGCCAGCGCTTGTAGCAATAGTCCCCGCCCGCGAACAGCGCCATGATGCCGACGCCGAAGCCGATCAGATGGGTCCCCTCGCGCCCGACGTAGAGCAGGATCTCCTCGACGCCGAGCGAAGTGAGCGACGAGAGCGCGCCCAGATCGGCGTAGAGAAAATGGAAGCCCAAAGCGCCGAGCGCGCCCAAAGCGATCATCGCCTTCAGCATCTCCGACACGGCGTCGAGGCTGAAGATGCGGCGGAACCCGGAGAGAGGATTGATGCGGGAGAAATCGGGCTTCAGCGGCTCGAACGTCCAGAGAAAGCCGGTTTGCAAGAGGCCGGTTCCGACGCCGGCCAGGATCACGCCGAGAAAGAGCGGCGCGAGGACCGGGGCCAGGATCAGTCCCGATTCGAGCGACAGCGAAAACAATTTCTGGCCGCCCATCTCGTGGCGCGCGCCGGCGAGCGAAAAAAAGCCGACGAACAGGCGTCCCAGGCGCGCGACGAACTCCTCTCCGACAAAGCGGAAAACCAAAACGGCCGCGAGCAAGGTCGCCGTCGGAACCACCGCCCGGGAGACCGGGACGTTGCCCTTGCTCCTCGCATCCTCGCGGCGCTTGGGCGAGGCTTCTTCGGTGCGCTCGAAATTGTCTTGCTGTTCGGCCATAAAAGCAGCTCTCGGCTATCGGGGTTCAGTCGTCGGCGCGAAACATTTCCTCCGCTCGTATCAACGGCCGAATGCCGGTAAATGATTCCCGGCCGACCAATAATCCACGCAAAACCAGACCACCGCGGGCAACGATAAAAAAAACAGCAGCATGCCGAACGCGAACTGGAGCGGCATGGCGACGAAAAAGACGTTCATCTGGGGAATGGCCCGGCTCATAATGCCGAGGATCGCATCGGTGAGCAGCAGTCCGATCACGACCGGCGCGCTCACCCGGAGCGCGATGGAAAATATTTGTCCGGCGGAGCCGACGATCGTGCGGCTGAACTCGAGCTTCCCGCCCGCCAGGGGAAAAATCGCGTAGCTCGCGTTCAGCGCTTCGATCAAAAGACGGTGGCCGTTGAGCGAAAAGAAGACCAATACGGCGACCATCTCGAAGATGGAAGCGAGCGAAGAGCTGGAGCTGCCCCACTGAGGATCGATCATTTGCGCAAGATTGAGCCCCATCTTCATCTCCAACTGCTGCGCGGCCAAGCGCAGCCCGGCGAAAAGCAACTGCGCGGCCCAGCCCAAGCCGACTCCCAGGAGAATTTCCCCCGCCAGCGCGAGAACCAGAAACACGACCGGACCGTAGCCGCTGCCGGCCGCGCCCGGCGCGAGCGAAAGCGTCGTGACGTAAGGATAGGCGGCGGCGCTGAGAACGACCGCGATCCAGGCGCGCGCGAGTCCGGGCACGACCCGGCTGCCCCAAAAAGGCGCGCTGATCACGAGGCCGCTCGTCCGCCCCAGGACCAAGAGGAACGTGACCACTTCGGGCCAGCGCGAGCTGATCAATTGATTGAGCGAGAACATCGTTCGCCTCACCGCACGAGCAAATGCAGGCTCAGGATCGTCTGGCGCGTAAAGTCCATATAAGTCTGGAGCATCCATGGACCCAGCAGGACGAGGACCACAACCACGCCGATGATCTTGGGAACGAAAACGAGCGTCGAGTCGTTGATCTGCGTGGTCGCCTGCAGCACGCTGACGGCGACGCCCGCCGCCAGGCTGACGAGAATGATCGGCGCGGCCACCAGGCCGCCCACCTCCAGCGCCCGGCGCAGAATGTCGATGACGGCTTCCGGCGTCATTCGAAGCTCCTGACGAGAGAAGTGACCAGAAGGTTCCAGCCGTCCACCAGGACGAAAAGGGCGAGCTTGAACGGCAGCGAAATCAACGCCGGCGGCAGGAACATCATCCCCATCGACATCAAGACCGAAGCCACCACGAGATCGAAGATGAGAAACGGCACGTAAATGAAAAACGCCATCTGAAAAGAAGTCTTCAGCTCCGAGATCATAAAGGCGGGAATCAGCGCCGTGGCGGGAACGTCCTTCAAGTCCAGCGCCTTTTCCTTCTCGGTGCGGAGAAAGATGGCGAGATCGTTTTTGTGCGTTTGCCTGGCGACGAACGTTCTGAGCGGCGCCCAGGCCTGGACGATGGCGGCCTGCGGCGTGATTTTCTTGTTGAGATAGGGCGTCACGGCGTCGGCTTCGATCTTCTGCCACACCGGCGACATCACGTACATCGAGAGAAACAGGGCGAGCGCGATGACGATTTGATTGGACGGCGCCTGCTGCGTCCCCAGCGCCTGGCGGACGAAAGAAAGCACCACGACGATCCGGGTGAAGGAAGTCAGCGTGATGAGGATCAGCGGCCCGAGCGAGAGGACCGTGAGAAGGAAGACGATCTCGAAAGCCGTGGAGATTTGCGTCCCCTGTAGGGATTGAGACAAAAGCGGTAGAGCCGAGGGGTTCATGTTACTGGAGCCTGATTTCTTCGCTCGCTTCCTTTTGGCTCTGGGGAGTTTCCGGCGGCGCCGGCGGAAGCTTCGTGAGCAACGTGACGCTGGAAGCGGTGACACCGAGGAGCAACGTCTCCTCGCCGGCCTGGACCACCGCCACCGAGCACTTCGGGTTCAGCATCAACGTGCCGAGGTGGCGCGGAATGTCGCTCCTGCCGGACCTGTGTTGAAAGAACGGCCCCAGACGGCGCGAGAAAAGCGCCACGGCGGCAGCGCCGACGACCATCAACGCCGGCGCTGCAAATTCAGATCCGATCATCCGTCGTCTCTCCTTGATTATTGAATGAGGAACTCCCGGAAGTAGACCTCGGCCACGAGCTCTTCTCCGGCGGCGGTATTGATCCGCTCGATAATCTCCTCGCGCAGCTCCGACTTTCCTTCGGCGGCCAGCAACCCCTCGGCCGTCTTGCTGCTGAGAAGCATGATGAGCTCGTGACGGAGCCGCGAGGAGGATTGCTTCACGATTTGCTTGTCGTGGCCGTTGTTTAAGACGAGGCTGAGGGAAGCGCGGAGATAACGCGCCGGTTGCGCCCCGGCGAGATTCACCACGAACGGTTCCATCTCGACGGTCGCTTCTTTTTTGGCGACGTGTTTCTCTGTTTGCTCCGCGGCTGCGCCCGGCTTGAAAAATTCATAGGCCAGGAGCCAAACGCCGCCGAGCAGTCCGAGAGTTAAAGTCACGACCAGTGCCGACAAGAGGGTTTTTTTTCTGAATTCGGTTTTAATCATAGGCGTACCCGTCACTTGAGCAATCCGGGTGCCAGGGAAGGAAGAGCGCTAAGTGGCTTTAGAAGCGAGCTTTACTTGTGGTTGGTGGAAACCGACCGGGGAGCTTTGTCAAGAAAGCCGGAGCGAGGTGTCAGAGTTTTGACGAATGGTTGATTGGGTTTGTTGGGTTGATTGGGTTTGTTGGGTTTTGCGTCAACCAACTCAACAAACTCAAATAACTCAAACAACTCTCGTCTTAGGTCAATTGCCGTTCGACCGCTTGGATTTTTTCTAAGAGTCCGGAAAGGTGGAAGGGTTTGGGTACGTATTCGTCGGCGCCGAGCTCCAAAACCTTTTTTCTGTCGCCCTCCGCGCCCGGCGCCGAGATCACGATGATGTAAGGCATCTGCTCCGGCTTGATCTCTCGGAGCCTTTTCAGCAATCCAAAGCCGTCGAGCCGCGGCAGCATCAAGTCGAGCACCAGCAGATGGACCTCCTCTTTGGCGAGAATCTCGAGCGCGGTCTCGCCATCGCCGGCGGTGCGCACGTGATAGCCTGAGCGCATGAAATAAAGGCCGAGCACTTCGAGAAGCGAGCCGTGATCCTCGACGACCAGGATCGTGAGCTTTTTTCCATGAAGCTTGCCGCCCATCCGGTCTCTCAACCGGTTGCGGCCGGGAAATGGGATCACTTGGGCTTTGGCGCGGCCGCCCGGGTTCTGCTCCGCCTTGACCGGCATCAACTCGAAGCCGAACATCTCCTTCACGTCCGCCACCTCCTGCTGGATGCGCTTGACCATCCGGCGACAGTCGCTTTCGTTTTGGTGGAAGACCGACCATTCTTCTCCGAGCGGGTACTGATTGTCGCGCGCCTCGAGACGAGCGCCCAGGCCGAAATGATCGGCGATTCGGGTCACCGCCAGAGTCTTTTTGAGCAGCGGATCGATCGCGCGTGGCAAAGAATCGAGCGGCGAATGATGGTAGCGGATCGTGTGTCTGATCAGCGGAGGAAGATCCATGCTGCGCGCCCAAAATTCCCCGACGACGGAATGATCGGCGCCGAAGACGATCGCCTCGGCCTCCGCGAGCGAAATGCCTCTCTCGCCCGTGAGCCTCATCGCGGTGTAAAATTCCTCCCTGAAATGGCGATAGCAGAGCACCCGGCCCACGTCGTGGAGCAAGCCGGCGACAAAAGCCGTAGGAATCGGACTGTAGTCTTCCGCGGCCACCATGCGGCCGGCGATCAAAGCGCTGGCGATGGAATGCTCCCATAAATCTCTAAGGCGCACGGGTTGGTGTTCCGTCTCGTCCGGATCGGGGGCGTCGAACGTATACAGCGGCAGCCACAACGCCAGCGCTTTGACCGTTCCGAAGCCGAGCGTCGTAACGGCCTGGGAGACGGTGGCGAGTCTGCGCGGCAGGCCGTTCACCAAACCGGCAAGAAAGAGAAAGCGCACGCTGAAAAGCCGGTCGGCGCTGATCACCTCGGCCAGGCTGTGCGCCCACGCCCGCTCGTCCTTGGTCAGTTCGAGGACCTTGAGGCTGATCGGGGAAGACAGTCCTTCCGACACGCGCTCGAAAACCTGATCGACGTTGGCCACCGGGTATTGCCTCCTGAGAGGGATTGCCTCAGTTATCCTGTCGGCAAATTCCGGAAAACCTTTAATACCGCTAAAGTTTTCCTATTTTTCGTCGATTTCAACTTCTCGGAGAGACACATAACGTGTACGCACTTATCGGCTTTTTGATCGTCTTTGGCGCTGTTTTTGGCGGATTTATGGAGGCGGGAGGCCCGCCGACCGTTCTCCTCCAGATGGCGGAGCTGATCGTCATATGCGGCGCGGCTATCGGCAGCCTGATCATCGCCGCGCCTGGGAAGGTGCTTGGCGGCTTGGCCAAAGACCTCAAAAAGGCAATCATGGGCTCGGGCTATACCAAGGCCCAGTACATGGAGCTTTTTCACCTCCTCTACGAAGTCTTCTCGATCATGCGCAAAAACGGCGAAATGGCGCTCGAAAAAGACGTGGACGATCCCGACAACAGTCCGGTTTTTTCCAAATACCCGGTCTTCCTCGCCAACCCGGATGCAAGAAACCTCCTCTGCGATTCGCTCAGGCTCGTCATCAGCGGCTCCGCCAGTCCCGGGGAGCTTTCTCAATTGATGGACGAGGAGCTGGCCACGCACGAGGAGGAAAGCCGGCGTCCCGCCGCGCTCCTCGCCAAAGTGGCCGACGCTCTGCCGGCCCTGGGGATCGTCGCCGCCGTCCTCGGCGTCATCATCGCGATGGCCTCCATCGACCAGGGCTCCGCCGTGATCGGCCAAAAAATCGCCGCCGCCTTGGTCGGCACCTTTCTCGGCGTGCTTCTCTCTTACGGCTTGTTTCAGCCGTTGGCGACCAAGCTGGAGCTGCTCCGCCAGGAAGAGGCGAAATACCTGGAATGCATCAAGACCGGACTGCTCGCCAATCTTCACGGCGCGGCGCCGATCATTGCCATCGAGTACGCCCGCAGAGTCATGTTCAGCGGCGAGCGGCCTACCGCGCTCGAGCTGGAAAGGGAGTGCCGGGGCGCCAAGCACGAAGAGGAATCCCTGAATGCTGCGTAAAGGAAGCCGCAAAGCCAAAGGCGTCGAAGAAAAAACCATCGTCGTCAAGAAGTTAAGGCCGAAGCACGAAGTGGCGCATACCGGCGCCTGGAAGGTCGCCTATGCCGATTTCGTCACCTCGATGATGGCGCTCTTCATCGTGCTGTGGATCGTTTCGTCGGGCGATCCCGAGCTCAAAGCCGGCGTCGCGCGCTATTTTCGCGACCCCGCCGTTTTCGACAGCTCCCGGGGATTCGTCCCGATCCAACAGCAAGAGGAAGAATTTATTTCTCTAGAGGGCAACGACGCTTTTAAAGACTTGCAGGAAGCGCTGCAACAGGATCTCAAGCGCTTGAAGGAGTACGCCGCGATCGAAGGACAGATCTCGGTCCGCCTGACGTCGGAGGGATTGGTGATCGAGCTGGTCGATACCGACAGCCAGGCTTTTTTCGATCTCAGCAGCGCGGAGCTGAAGCCGGTTCTTCGCCGCGTGCTGCAGGTGATCGTGAATCGAGTGATGGATGTACCCAACAAAATCGCCATCAGCGGCCATACCGACGCGCGCCAGTACCACAAGACGCCTTTTTACTCGAACTGGGAGCTTTCCGCCGCCCGGGCGCTGAACGCCCGGCGTGCCATGGAAGAGATGCACTTTCCCGCGGCGCGGGTGGAACGGGTGGTCGGTCACGCGGACCGGTTTCTAATCTCGCCCGACAATCCCCTTGACCCGGCCAACCGGCGGATCAATATCTTGGTGTTGAGAGAGCCGAAAAGAGAGACAGTAAAGAGCGAGCAGTCTTCTCCCTTCAATACCGCTCAAGCCTCGGTTGACTAAGACACACCTTCCCCCTTCACGCCTTCGCCGAAACCGCTTCCGCACAACCTCCGTGGGCCGAGGCGCCGGTGTTTTTCAGACAAAGATCAGCAACATCGACAACATGTGTGGGTTACTGAAGAAGCGCGCGCGGCATATTTTGGCAGGACGCTAAAATAAATAAGATTTGTCTTGTATTCCAAGACCGCCGAAGCCTAGTATGCCTGATGGCTAGAATTACCGTTGAAGATTGCGTCGGAAAAGGCGCCAGTCGTTTTGAACTCGTAGTCCTCGCGGCAAAACGAGCGCGGCAGCTCCTAAAGGGAGCCAAGCCTCTTGTAGAATCGGATAACCGAGATATCGTTATTGCGCTTCGCGAGATCGCCGCAGGCAAAGTGCGGTGGGCTGTTCCGAAGCCTTTACCCGTCAAGAGCTAGAAAACCCGCAAAGTTTATTCCGCGTTAGTAGTGGCGTGGGAATTTTTTCGCCAATTGTCAGCGTAGATTTTCAATCCGCCGCTCCGGGCTGATGACGTCGATGATGCGCATGGCGAACTTGTCTTTCATGATCACCGCCTCGCCTCGTGCCATCAGCCGGTTATTGACGTAAATATCGAGCGGCTCGCCCACGGTCTGGGTCAGCTCCACCACCGAGCCTTGAGTCAGCTTGAGAAGGCTTTCGATGGTCATGCGGGTGCGGCCGAGTTCCACGGTCACCTGCAACGGGACGTCGAGCAAAAACGAGAGATCGACTTGCTGGCTGCCGCCGTTTTCTTTAGTCTGCTGGTCCATAGCGTTGTTCCATCCTTATCTTTTTTTACCGACCGACCGCGTTCTCCTATTGCGGCGCGATCCGCTCGGAAACCATGAAAACTTTGTTGCCCTCTTTTTGCGCTCCGCTGCCGAGAAATTTCGGCCGCCCCTCCACCCACAGCTCGATCTGCTCGAGTCCCTGCCGGTTCAACTGAATCATGTCGCCCGGACACATGCGCAAAATATCTTTGAGTTTCATGTCGATCACGCCGACGACGGCCTGAACGTCCACTTCGGCGACGGCGAGAGGCAGTTGCAGACGGCCGACCATGCCGCCCTCGCCCTCGTCGGCCACGTGCGGCGACTTGAGCTGCTCGCGCAGCTCTTCGATCGACGAGAGCGGAAAACAGAAAAAAATGCTGCCGGTCACTTGGGCCATGTCGATCCGGTAGTTGGCCACCACCATCACGTCGCCCATGCCCGAGGCGCCCAATAGATACGGGTTCATTTCCGAGCGCATGTAGTGGCCGGTGAGATGCACGACCGGCTGCCAGGCCTCTTCCATGCCGCGCAGCATCTTGCCGACGAACTTGCCGAGAAAGTTGGTCTCGATCGGAGTGAAGTCGCGTCCCTCGACTTTCGCCACGCGCTGCCCCGTGCCGCCGAAAAAAACGTCCACCATGGCGTAAGCGAGACGCGCTTCGATGACGAAGAGCCCGAGTCCGCGCAGCGGCTCGAGACGCACGACGTGAATGCTGCTGGGCAGAGGAAAGCGCTTGATCAGGTTCTCGTAAAGAACGACGTCCATGTCTTCGAAGCCGGCGTCCACGGATTTGCCCAGCTCCGAGGCGAAGATGTTGTGCACGCGCCGGGTGAATTTATTGAAGATGATCTCCAGGCCCGGCAAACGGCCGCGCGCCGAGATCTCGGTCCGGGTGAAATTATACGGCTTTAAGTCCGCGAGACCGCCCGAGGCTTTAGCCGACTCCGGCTCTTCCTCGACTCCCGTGCCGACCTCGATCGTTTCTTCGGCGATGCCCCGCAAAAGGGAATCGACTTCGTCTTGGGATAGAACCTGCTTCATCGTTGCTGGCTCATGCCGGCGTCAAAGATTTGACGCGCTTGGCGATTTTCCGTCTCCTTCTTAACGGCTAACCCCCGCCGTTCCTCGATCATCCGCACTGGCTGGACGGTAGAGCAAGACGAGTGCCATGCCCTTCGGGATCTCAAATCGCAATTTCAAGTCTCAGATCGAGATATGAGATCTCAAATGCCGAACCTGAGATTCCGCGCATGCGAACAGTTCCAAACGCTAACTTTCCGCGACGATATGCGCCACTCTGTCCGCGATCAGGGTCAACCCGACCACGTCGCCGACGGCGCCGATCTCGATCGCCGCATTGGGCATGCCGAAGACTACGCTGCTCGCTTCGTCTTGCGCCAGGGTTCGGGCGCCCGCCTGGCGCATCGCCAGCAGGCCGCGCGCGCCGTCGTCGCCCATTCCCGTCATGATTACTCCGATGGCATTGCGGCCCAAATGCCGCGCGCACGATTGAAAGAGCACGTCGACGGACGGACGGTGACGGTTGACCGGCTCGCCCATGAATATCTCGACGTTATAATGGGCGCCGTTGCGGTTGACGCCCATGTGGTAGTTTCCCGGCGCGATGAGCGCGTGGCCCGGAAGAATGCGGTCGCCGTCGCGCGCCTCCTGCACGCGGATCTGGCAGAGCTTGTCGAGACGCTGGGCGAAGGCGCGGGTGAAGTGCTCCGGCATGTGCTGGACGATGACCAGCCCCGGGGCGTCCGCCGGCAGCGCCGTGAGGACTTCGCGGAGCGCCTCGGTTCCTCCCGTGGACGCGCCGATGGCCACGACTTTCTGGGTGCCCTTCGCCGGCGCCTCGCTCCGGAGCGCGTTCAAACGCGCCAGCTCGTTGGCCCCGAGCTTCTGGCGCGGGCGGACCTTGGCGCGCGCCGCGATCTTCAACTTGGCGATGATTTCGTCGGCCAGCCCGACCGTGCCGTTCTTGATGTCGATCTTGGGTTTGGTGACGAAATCGACCGCGCCGAGCTCGAGGGCGCGGAGCGTGTTCTCGCAGCCCTTCTCGGTGAGCGAAGAGACCATCAACACCGGCATCGGACGGGCGCGCATGAGCCGCTCGAGAAACGCGAGTCCGTCCATGCGCGGCATCTCGACGTCGAGCGTCAGGACATCGGGACGGAGCGCTTTGATCTTGTCCCACGCCGCGTAAGGGTCCGCGGCGACGCCCACCACCTCGAGTCCCGGATCGTGGGAGATCAGGCCGGTCAGCACCTGGCGGATGAGCGCCGAGTCGTCGACGATCAATACTTTGGTTTTTTCCATCGTCATAGGGTTGCCGGTCGCTGAGCGATCCTCCTCAGAACAGCGTGACGTTCTCTTCGGACCGGCGGATCACCTGCTTGACGGCTTCCACGCGATAGCGCGCTTCCGCGCCGGCGATCTCTTCGTCCTTTCCTCCCAGAATCCGGATGAGCGCCTTGCCGACGTGGGTAAAAAAGTGCACCTGCAGCGGGTTGACGCCGCCGAGACGCTGGCTCAAGATCGGGATTTTTTCCGTCGCGAGAAATTCCTTGATGAACAGGGCGTTGCGCTTGGGCACGGCCATGCCCACGCTCTCGATGTTGAGCACATGTCCGGCGCCGAATACCTTGGCGCGCAGCCGGCGCCGCTCGCCGCCCAATTTCATGATCTCGTTGATCAGCACTTCCATGGCGTTGATCCCGTAGCGCGTCGGCTGATCGCCGTCCTGTTCTCCGTCCGGCAGCATGAAATGATTCATGCCGCCGACGTTCGTCAGCGGATCGAAAAGGCACGCGGAAACGCACGAGCCGAGCACCGTGCGCACGACCGCGGGCTCGCGGCTGGCAAATACCCCGCCGATGTGGATGCTCACCTCTTTGACGCCTGCGGCATGATCCATCACCGGTCGCGCCTCGCATCCTTCAGGCGGTAGATGGTGCCGGAGAGCGGCACGAACAGGTCGCTCAACCACTGCAGGCTTTCCGAGTGGCCGACCATGAGACAGCCGTACGGGTGCAGATACCTGGCCAAGCGCTCGAAAAACTTCCGCTGCGTTTCGCGGTTGAAATATATGATGACGTTGCGGCAGAAGATGACGTCGAAGCGGGTCTTGATCGGCCAGGGGTCGTCCGCGAAGTTGATGCGCCGGAAGGTGACCAGCTCCCGGAGCTCGTTGCGCACGCGAAAATACCCCGTCCACTCCCGCCGGCCGCGGAGGAAGTGGCGCTTCCTGAGCTCGACCGGCACGCCTTCCAGCCGCTCCGCCGGATAGACGCCCTGCTCGCCGATGCTGAGCATCTCGGTGTCGATATCCGACGCCAGGATCTTCACGTCCCATCCGGGAAGGCAGCTGAAAAATTCCCGGGCGACGATGCCGAGAGTGTAGGGCTCCTCCCCGCTGGAGCAGCCGGCGCTCCAGATCCTTAAGCGCTTGGCGTGACCCCAGAGCGCCCGCTCCCGGACCTGAGGGAAAAAAAATTCACGCAAAAAATCGAAGTGATGGCTCTCGCGGAAAAAATCGGTCTTGTTGGTCGTGATGCAGTTGATCATCTGCAGGAGCTCTTCTCCATTGGCATCCGAGCTCATCAGATAATTGTAGTATTGAGTGAAGCTCTTGAACCCGAAGTGGCGCAGCCGCCTGGACAGGCGCGAGCAGACCAGCGCGCGCTTGGCGTCGGAGAGCGAGATGCCCGCCTCCTTGAGGATCAACTCGCGAAAAGCGGCGAACTCTCTCTGACTGATGGAGAAAAGGCCGGGGGGGGAAGGAAGGATTTCAGCCGTAGAAGAAGCCGCGTTTGAATACATGATGTTGCCCTCTGCGAATGCGCCTTCCTGCTACGGGGGGGTGACTCGTCAATTCTTTACCGACTCTCTCCTTCAGGGGCGCGGCCGAATCAACCTATCGAACAGCGGCCATACCGAACTTCTCGAAAATCTTTTCTCCTTCCGAGCTGTTCACAAATTCCACGAACCGTTTCGCCGTTCCCTTGGGCTCTCCGACGGTTACAAATCCGACTTCGTTAAAATACTTGTATTTACCGCTCTTCACGGCGTCCAATGCGGACGCGACAGCCGCCACCGCCACCGCCTTAATGTTCGGACGCTCCATCATTACGGCGCCGGCAACGGTGACGCCCACGGTTCCGGGCCGGTTGTTGAGGGAATCGAGCACTTCGCTTCCACGCACCAGCAGCACGGTGTCCGGGCCCAGTTGGAGCTGATTGAAACAGGCCATCTTCTCGCGGAAGATCTCCATGCTGTTGTCGTCTTTTTTCCGCCCGAGCACCACGATTTTACCGTCGCCTCCGCCGACATCCTTCCAGGACTTGATCTTCCCGCTGAAGATGTCGCACACCTGAGAATCGCTCAGGTTATTGACCGGAATCGACTTGTGCACACCGACCACGACCGGTATTCGGGTCATCGGCCGGTAGACCAACCCGCTTTTCTTCTCGTCATCGTGAAGCGAACGGGTGATGATGCCGATCGTCAGGCGGCCGGCTTTGGTGCCCTCGATTCCGCCCGTGGTGCTCATGGGCTCGGGAATGACCTCCAGCACTTCGGAGGTATTTTTCTGCTTGTAGACCTTTGCCAGTAGGTCGACAGCGTCTCCCATGGCCCCTGAGCCACCGACGACCACTTTTTCCTGCGCCGCAACTGGGCCGATACCCACGAAGAGCGCAAATATCGTAAGGATTGTCACTGTCTTCATAACATTTCCCCCTTGGTTTCGCCGTCGATGCCGGACGCGCGCTTAAAAAATCCCTCGAACCTTCCTTCAATGACGCATGGCTGAGCCGATATAGTAAACCGGCTTCGGCTCGGGCTTCGCGGGCGCTCCGCCTTGCGGCTTGACGGCCTCGGAGCTTGGCTTAGGCTCTGCGACAATTTCGGGCGGCGCTTCGAACGTCATTTCGTTGCGCGCGCCGTCTTCATGGCTCAGCTTGAATCTCGCGACCAACGCCTGGAGCTCTCCGGCCTGCGCCGTAAGGGAGCGCGCCGTGGACGACAGTTCTTCGGACTGCGCCGCGTTCGTCTGCACCACCCGGTCCATCTGCGTCACCGCCCGGTTCACCTGGTCGATGCCGCTCGACTGTTCCTCGGACGCGGCGGCAATCTCGCCGACGATGTCCGTCACGCGCTTGACCGAAGAGACGATCTCGCCCAGCGTCGCGCCCGACTTGGTCACCAGCTCCGATCCGCTCTCCACTTTTTCCACGCTGTCCTGAATCAACGCCTTGATCTCTTTCGCCGCCGTCGCGCTCCGCTGCGCCAGATTCCTCACCTCGGAGGCGACCACCGCAAAGCCTCTCCCCTGCTCGCCCGCCCGCGCCGCTTCCACGGCCGCGTTGAGCGCAAGCAAATTCGTTTGAAACGCGATCTCGTCGATCGTCGTGATGATGTCGGCGATTTTCTTCGACGACTTGTTGATCTCGCCCATCGCGGCGACCGCGGTCTCCACTACGTACCCGCCCCGCTCGGCCACGTCGCGCGAGCCCAGCGCCAGTTGATTGACCTGCTTGGCGTTGTCGGCGTTCTGCTTGACCGTGCCGGTGATCTCTTCCAATGAAGCGGCGGTTTCCTCCAACGACGATGCCTGCTCCTGCGATCCGGACGAGAGCTGCGCCACGCCCGCCGATAAGTGCTGCGACGCCGCGGCCACCTCGACCGACATGTCCCGGATCTCATGGACGAGGCCGTGAATATTGTCGAGGAAGCGGTTCAGCACCCGCGCCAGTTGGCCGGCTTCGTCGCTCGACTTGACCTCCAGGCGGAGCGTCAAGTCGGCGTCGCCGCGCGCCAATTGATCGAGCCGCTCGACGGCCTGGCCGAGCGGTCGCGCCACGCGCCGGGCGACCCAGAGATAGATGCCGATGCCGAGGGTGAGCGCCAGGAAACTCACGCCGACCATCATGGTCGCCGCGCTCCGCGTCTGGGCTTCGACTTGACGGCGGGAGATGCCGATGCGCAGCACGCCGAGCCGGTGAGTGCCCGCCTTGACCGGTATGACGACCTCGAACACGCCGGCGGTCGGCGTTTCGCGCCGCATGAAGTTTTCCGCCTTCAGCGCGCCCGCGTCGAACTCGCCGCGGCTGTTGCGCGCCGCCGGGTCGGTCGTCGCCACGATGCCGCCGTCGTTGCTGACGAGCGTCAGATAGGACACGGCTTCGTCGAATTTCTTGGCGGCTTCGATCAATCTTTGCGCCTGGTCGGGCACTAAAAAAACGTCGCCGACGCCGAGCGCCACGTTCCGGGCGATGATCTCGGCCTTCTTGTCGAGCATCTCGGAGAGCGCCGCGCTCTGCGAGCGGATGAACATTCCCCCGATCAGCGCGATCGCCGAGACGAAGATCGTCACGTAAGGGACGATCAGCTTGGCGGTGATCTTCCAATGGCGCGGGCGTAAGCGACCGAACATGACGGCTAGAACTCCTCCGCGAGCGCGTCATGGCCCGCGCCGAAATCGTTTGGATAAATCGGCCCGGGGCCGTTTGGCTTCGCGTGATGCCCGGGCTTCGGCGCCGCATGAACCGGCGCTGTCTCCCGGCCCCCCTCCTCTTCCCCCAGCTTGAACTTCGCCACCAAAGTCTGGAGTTGATGCGCTTGAGCATTAAGCGACTGCGCCGTGGAGGATAGTTCTTCGGTCTGCGCCGCGTTCGATTGCACCACCGCGTCCATCTGCGTCACCGTTCGGTTCACCTGATCGATCCCGGTGCTCTGTTCCGCGCTCGCCGTCGCTATCTCGCCGATGATGTCGGCCACCCGCTTGACCGAAGAGACGATCTCGCCCAGCGTCTGACCGGATTTATTTACCAGCTCCGATCCGCTCTCCACCTTTTCCACGCTGTCTTGGATCAACGCCTTGATCTCTTTCGCCGCCGTCGCGCTCCGCTGCGCCAGGTTTCTCACCTCGGAGGCCACCACCGCAAAGCCTCTTCCCTGCTCGCCCGCGCGCGCCGCTTCCACGGCCGCGTTCAGTGCAAGCAAATTCGTTTGAAACGCGATCTCGTCGATTGTCGTGATGATGTCGGCGATCTTCTTCGACGATTTGTTGATCTCGCCCATCGCGGCGACCGCGGTCTCCACCACCTGGCCCCCTGTCTCCGCCGTGTCGCGGGAGCCGAGGGCAAGTTGGTTGGCCTGTCGGGCGTTGTCGGCGTTCTGCTTGACCGTGCCGGTAATCTCTTCTAATGAAGCGGCGGTTTCCTCCAACGACGATGCTTGCTCCTGAGATCCGGATGACAGTTGCCCCGCGCCCGCCGAAACGTGCTGCGAGGCCGCGGCAACCTGGATCGCGGTAGATTTTACCTGGCTGACCAGGTTGTGGATCTTATCGAGAAACGTATTGAACCAATGGGCGAGCTCGCCGATCTCATCCCGGTTTTGCACCGTGAGCCGTTTGGTCAGGTCGCCTTCGCCTTCGGCGATGTCTTTGGCCAGCGCGACCAGTCGATCGATGGGCCGGGAGATCTGATGTCGCAGCAGGAAAAAGGTTCCGGCGCCGCCGACCAGCAGAGCGATTAAAGTCAACAAAAAGAACGTCCAGGCGATCCGAGTGCGAACCCGTTCGACTAAATCTCCCCGGGATCCCATCGCGATGTAAACGAGTCCCTTCTCGTGAATGACGGGAACTAGAGTGTGATAGCTTCCGTCAAAAAAAACCGTGACCGGTTTCTGCGGCCGTCCCTCAAGAGTCTTCTGGACCTGACCGTTGAGGGTTTGCGGTTTTGCCTTCTCCTTGTCGGAATGGAACAAAAGCTTGCCCGCCGGGTCGTACACAACGATCTGCGAAAGCTCGGTGTTCTCCTTCAACACCTTGGCAATGTCGATGTTCAAGACGATGAAGATGGAAGGGTCCAAGCCGACTTGAGACAGCAAGTCCTTGATGCGTTCTTGTATAGGCCGGGCTAGCACCTCGGAACGCGCCTCGACCCACTCGAGATATTGCTGGCCAAAGAACGAGACGGTGACCCAAGCCACCGTGCCGAGCACGAAGACGAGGATGGCGGCGATCCCACAGGCTATCTTGACGCTTAGACGTTTCTTCATGGCCGCAACTGTCCGGCTGCAATGGTAGAAATTATGGTGGCGGGAAAGTCTACGGTTATGGCGTCGAACCAAGTGCCAAGCCACGGGTCGATCGCAAAAGGATAGACGGACAAAAACCATAGCGCCCCGACTATGATTTTGTCGCCTTGACGGCGGAGTCTCTCCGCTTCGAATTCCCGTGTCCTTAGGTTTACGGCTTCCATGCCATCCTGCAAAGAGGTCTCTACATGACTGGTATCACCTTGGAATTTTCTGCGTCCTTCGGTGAGAAACGCTCAACGAGCGCTGATCACGAGCGAGACAGGTCTCACGCGCAGCGAGCGCGCAAAGTTCAGCCCTTGCCAATAGCGGCCCGTGTACTCAACGTGGGTGCCGAGCGGCAGGTCTCGGAGCGCGATGGAAGCGCCCTGGGAATCTTGGACCGTCGCGTCCTCGTCGAGGTTGAGAAGTTCGAAACCCTGATCGTTTTCGAGCAAGACGATTCCCTCTATCGACCGGACCGCGCGGACGATGCCGCGTCCGGCAAACGGGCCCGAGTCGAACGCCGCCGCGGAGGTCGCGAGCAGCAAGGCCGCCAGACACAGCGCCGAAAATAATTTGTGCTTCATAACTTTCTCCTCCTGAATTTAGAGAACAGGTACCACCCCGCGGGCGACCAAGACTTTTTGACCTTCAGCGCTGCTTACGAGATCGAGAAATCGCTTGGTTAAGCCTTGAGGCGCGCCCAGAGTGACAATCCCGCGCTCGTTGTAATATTTATACTTGCCGCTTTTCACCGCCTCGGCAGAAGCTTGAATGCCATTGATCGCCACCGGCTTGATATTCGCGCGCTCGAGAAAGTTTGACCCGCCGTTAATCAAGGCGATCACTTCCGGCCGCCGATGGACAGCATCCATCAACTCATTGCCTCGCGCTACGAGGACCGCGTCAGTGGTGATTTGAAGATCCTTGAAGCAGGGTATCTTCAGGCGCATCTCCGTGTCGTTGTTGTCGTCCTTTTTCCGGGCCACTACCGTTATCTTCCCTTCCCCGCCTCCGATCTCCTTCCACGACTTGATCTTCCCGCTAAACACATCGCAGATCTGTGACTCCGTGATTTCGTTGATCGCAACCGACTTGTGAACCCCTATCCCGACAAAGACCCGGCCCACCGGGCGATAAACCAACAGCGCCTTCTCATCCCCTTTTGGAGGGCGCGTCACCGATCCGATCGTCAACCGTCCGCTCTTCACCCCTTCGATGCCGCCCGTCGTGCTCATGGGCTCCATGATCACGTCGATCTTGTCGGCGGGATTCTTCGCCATGTAGATCTTGGCTAATTCATCCATCTCGTCGAGCAGGCCGCCTGAGCCTCCAACGACGATTTTTTGTTGCGCCCACGCTGCGCCGCCGCTGAAAGCCAAGCCGACAGCGGCGGCGGTCACGCAAACAGCCAAAGTCAGTTTCACCATCTTCATCGTAGGGCGTGATTTCATAAAGCCCTGCTTCCCGAGGCTTGGCCGCCGGGCGGTGACGAGCGCCTTACCGCTCATTCGCAACGGGAAAGTAAACGTCATCTACATCACCGGTATCATGCTGCGCTTGGCCAGGATTTTTTGCCCTTCGGCCGTGGCGACGAATTCAAGAAATTTCTTGGCAGTGCCTTTAGGCTCACCCACGGTCACGACCCCGCGCTCGTTGTAGACTTTGTATTTGCCGCTTTTCACCGCTTCGGCCGAAGGAGAGTTTCCGTCGATCGAGACGGCCTTGACGTCGGGGCGCTCGAACATGCTGGTCGCAACCGAGACGATCGCAACGGCGCCCGGACGGCGGTTGAGCGCGTCCAAGACCTCGCTCCCGCGCGACAACGCAACCGCGTCTGCAGTCACCTTCAGGTCCTTGAAGCAGGAGACCTTCTCGCGCATGACTTCCGTGTTGTTGTCTTCCTGCTTTCGCGTGATGACCATGATCTTCGCTTCTTCGCCGCCGACTTCCTTCCACGACTTGGTCTTGCCGCCGAAAATATTGCATATCTGGGCTTCGCTAAGATTGTTGACGGGCAACGACTTGTGGATCGCAACGCCTACCGGAGACCGGCCGACGGCGCGATAGACGAGTTTGGCTTTCTCGTCGCCTTTGGGCGGGCGCGTCACGAGCCCGATCGTCATCCGCCCGCTCATGACCGCTCCAAGCCCGCCCGATGTGCTCATGCTTTCCTGAATGACCTCGATTTTTTCGGACGGATACTTGGCCATGTAGGCTTTGGCGAGATCTTCCATTTCATCGATAAGGCCGCCCGAGCCGCCGACAACGACTTTGTCCTGAGCCCAGAGCGCGCCGGCGCTCAGCAAGAACATAACCATCGTGATCACTTTCAAATACATAAAAACTTCCTCCGTCCAGTGAAATTTCTCCTAACGCTTAGAATTCCTCGAATGCCGCCGGATACTGAGAGAGCGAGCCGCCGTTGCCGCGCGGAAATCCAAGGGCCGGCGGATGCTCCGCACCCTTGGGCGCCGGCCTGGCGTGCCGCTCGTGCTGAGCCGGCTGTCTGGGTTTCGCCGTTTCGCGTTGCTCCGTCGCTCCTGACTGGTCGGCGCCTTCTCCCAGTTTGAATTTCGCCACCAGCATCTGCAGTTGCCGCGCCTGCGCGGTCAGGGACTGCGCCGTGGACGACAACTCTTCGGTTTGCGCCGCGTTGGACTGCACCACCTGGTCCATCTGCGTCACCGCGCGGTTCACCTGATCGATGCCGGTGCTCTGCTCCTGGCTGGCTGCGGCGATTTCTCCGATAATATCGGTCACGCGTTTGACCGAAGAGACGATCTCGCCCAGCGTCTCGCCCGACTTGGTCACCAGCTCCGATCCGCTCTCCACTTTCGACACGCTGTCCTGAATCAATGCCTTGATCTCTTTCGCCGCCGTCGCGCTCCGCTGTGCCAGATTCCTCACCTCGGAGGCGACCACCGCAAAACCCCTTCCCTGCTCGCCCGCGCGCGCCGCTTCCACGGCCGCGTTCAGCGCGAGCAGATTGGTTTGAAATGCGATCTCGTCGATGGTCGTGATGATGTCGGCGATCTTCTTCGACGATTTGTTGATCTCGCCCATCGCGGTGACCGCCGTGTCCACCACCTGCCCGCCCCTCTCGGCCACATCGCGCGAGCCCATCGCGAGCTGATTGGCTTGTTTGGCGTTGTCGGCGTTCTGCTTGACCGTCCCGGTGATCTCTTCCAACGACGCCGCCGTCTCTTCCAGCGAGCTCGCCTGTTCTTGCGAGCCTGAGGAGAGCTGGTGCGATGCCGACGTGAGCTGTTGCGCTGCGGAAGAGACGCGGTGCGCTGCGCCGGTCACTTCGACCAACAGCCCCTGAAGAGTTTCCATGAACCCATTGAACCGCTCCGTCAGACTGCCGATTTCGTCTTTTCGCTTGACCTGCAACCGGACCGTGAGATCTCCGGTCGTCTGGGCCTTTTCCAATACCTTGTCGAGCTCCGCCAGCGGCTTGGTCACATGACGGCCGATCAAATAAGCGATAATCGAAAAGAGCGCGACAAGGACAACGATTTCCCGGCCGACAAGAACCCACCAGATCTTCGCCATGGCCTCATCGACCGACTCCGTGGACATGCCCAACGCCACCGTCCCCACCACCTCATTGCCCATCTTGACTTTGTAGCTCGCCGTGACCAATCCCTGGGTCGCCGCGGGATCGCCGATCGAAGAGAGCGATTTCCCCGACGGATCTTTGACCTCGAGGAAACGGATCGAGGGATCGTTGCCGAACCCTTGAGAAGCCGCTTTGATGGTCTCGCTGTTGAAAGTAAAAAGCGCGTTGGCCACGCTGGAACCGAATGCTTGGGCCAGCCGCGTCGCCTGCGCTTCCAGGCCCGCGCGGAGCGAGCGGCGCTCGAACACTGCGCTGGTGTAGGTGGAAATCGCCGAAAAGACGAGCAGAGCGACGCCGACGATCAGACTAAATCGCAACGTCAGACCCGACCGGGAACGCCGCCAAAAGCTTGCCACAAACACGCTTGTCATGAACCCACTCCTTCCGGGACGCTCTAGTTGGCGCCGGTAAAGCTACTCACCTCGCCGGTGTTGACGACCTTGTCGATATCGACCAGCACCACCAGTTTCTCGCCGGCCTTGGCCATGCCGCAGATGAATTGAGCGTCCACCTGCGAGCCGAAATCCGGCGTCTCCTGAATGTCGCCTCTGGGGATGTTGAGCACATCGGAGACCGCATCGACGATCAATCCCATGACTTTGGTCCCGACCGTCACGACGATGATAACGGTGAACTGGTTGTACTCCGCCTCGCTCATCCCGAATTTCGACCGCAAGTCCACTACCGGGATGATCGTGCCGCGAAGATTCATCACGCCCTTGATGTACGAAGGGGTATTGGGGATCGGCGTGATCGCCGAGTAACCCTTGATCTCCTGGACCTTCAGGATCTCCACTCCGTACTCTTCCTGCCCCAGCGTGAAGGTCAGGTACTGGTTGCCGTCGGTGGCAAAGCTGATGTTATTGCTGAGCGCGTCCAATTGCTCCATCTTGGTGTCCTCTCCGGGATCAACCGGTAGCTATAGGGATTCTCGAGCGGCTATCTTTTCCCCAACACGGTCGGTGCAGAGCAATTCGCGTGCCCACCCGCGTTGACGGCAATCTTACGGATGATCGTCTTGCCGGCCGACTGCTCGGACCAGTATTCGATCCAATCGCCGGGTCGGATGTCTTCCAGCGTCAGCGCTTGTCCCTTGCCGTTGCTGATCTCCGCTCCCGAACCCACGGTAATCAGGGAAAACTTCCCATGGTGTTGAATCAAAAGACTGCCGTCTTCGGCCCCGACCGAATAGGTCGTCCCGCAGTAAAGAGAGGCCGTCGCCTTCTTGCCGGCCAAAACCGTCGAGGAACCGGCCAGCAACATGGCCGTCACGAGTCCCGCACTGAGCAACTTTTTCATACGAACCTCCTGGAAAAAATGTTCCGCAAAGCAAATAATTCCTATCTCGATCTAAACATCGTCACATCCCGCGTTTCCTTTAGTGCGGGAATATCACAGCTTGCCCGGAAGAGAACGGAAGTACCCATTCGTTCGCTAATACTCCTCGAAGGCGCTTTCGTGACCGTAGGCCACTCCGTTGCCGCCGTTACGGACGAAGGCCGAAGGCCTAGCGTAGGGCGCCGCCGGCTGGGCAAACTCTGCCGCCCGGACCGTCGCTCTGTCGCGCCGTTTTTGCCCATCGCGCAATCTAAACTTCGCCACCAGCGCCTGGAGCTGCTGGGCTTGCGCGGTCAGAGAGCGCGCCGTCGACGACAATTCTTCGGTCTGCGCCGCGTTCGAATGCACGACGGCGTCCATCTCGGTCACCGCGCGGTTCACCTGATCGATCCCCGCCGTCTGCTCGTGCGATGCCGCGGCGATCTCCCCGATGATGTCGGTCACGCGCTTGACCGAAGACACGATCTCGCCCAGCGTCTCGCCCGACTTGGTCACCAGCTCCGATCCGCTCTCCACTTTCGACACGCTGTCCTGAATCAACGCCTTGATCTCTTTCGCCGCCGTCGCGCTCCGCTGCGCCAGGTTCCTCACCTCGGACGCCACCACCGCGAAGCCTCTTCCCGCCTCGCCCGCGCGCGCCGCTTCCACGGCCGCGTTCAGCGCGAGCAGATTGGTTTGAAATGCGATCTCGTCGATCGTCGTGATGATGTCGGCGATCCTCTTCGACGACTCGTTGATCTTACCCACCGCGGCGACCGCCGTGTCCACCACCTGCCCGCCTCTCTCGGCCACGTCGCGCGAGCCCATCGCAAGCTGATTGGCTTGCATGGCGTTGTCGGCGTTCTGCTTGACCGTCCCGGTGATCTCTTCCAACGACGCCGCCGTTTCTTCCAGCGACGACGCCTGCTGCTGGGAACCGGCCGACAATTGGTCGCTGGCCGAAGAGAGCTGCTCGGACGCTTCGGCCACCGCGCCGCTGCTCTCGGCAACCTGCTTGATGCTCTGATGAAGCGTCTCCAAAAAACCGTTCAAGGCCTCGCCCATGCGCCCAAGCTCGTCCCTGGCCTTGAACTCGCCGCGGACGGTCAGGTTCCCGCCGGCCGCCGCGGAAACCAGCTCGACCACCTGGCCGATCGAGGATCGAATCTGTCCCGAGATAATAAAGCCGGCGCCCGCCGCCAGGAGCGCGGAGAGGATCGCCATCGCAACCAGCTCCGCCTGCGAGCGGCCATAAAGCGCCGCGGCCTCTTTTCTCAGCCGCTCGGAGTCTTGGTTTTTCTGCTGCACCAAGTGGTTCAAGCTCGCCTCGATGGCGTCGCCCTTGACCCGCGCCGACTCGACGAGAGATTTCGTCTCCTGGTCTTTTTGCGATAGGGCCAGAGAAATCACCTGATCGACGGTCGCCTTCCAACCGGGATAGTCCTGCTCTATGGAAGCGAACAGCGTCTGCCCCTCGGCGGTCGCGATCGTGGGCTTGAGCCGGGTGAGATTTTCCCGCACCCGCCCGTCGGCTTTTGTGATCGACTCGATTTCCCTGTCGATCTTGTCCGACTCGTCCGAGTCGGCGGCCACCGCGTTGTGCATATAGCGGGAAATGGCGCGGATCTCGTTGTTGACTTCTCTCAAGTATCGGCCCGTCAGCGCCTGGTCGTCGTAGACCTTGTTCAACATCGTGTCCATCGCTCGGAGTCCCGAAAGCCCTACGAAGCCCACTGCGGCGGTCAGGAACGATACGATCCCGAACGCGGCCCAGAGTTTGGTGCTCGTCTTGAAGTCATAGAACCAATTCATCCGCTGCTCCTTTAGAATTCCGGTGCCGAATCGTCTTGCAGATTTTTTACTGCGGCGGTCCTTTTGGTAGGGCCGGTTCGTGAACCGCCCCTACGCATCATTCAATCGTTACGCGGCTTTTTTCCCGATTCGTCCGCCGTCCGTGCCCCTGCTGAGCAGCACGAGGCCGGGGACGTCGAGAATCAGCGCCACCTGGCCGTCGCCCAGGATCGTGGCGCCGGCGACGCCCTCGACTTTGGAAAAATTGGCTTCCAGGCTCTTGATCACGACCTGCTGCTGTCCGAGCAATTCATCGACGAGCAGGGCCGCCTGCCGCCCTTCGTACTCGACGATCACCACCAGACCCTGCGTCGGGTCGTCGCTCTTCGGCCGGACGCCGAACAGACGGTGCAAGCGCAGCACGGGCAGCGCCCGATCGCGTATCATGACCACCTCGGCGCCGCCGGTCAGTTTGTGAACGCTGCCGCGCGCCGGCCGCACCGATTCGGTGATCGCGACGAGAGGCAAGATGTAGATCTGCTCGCCCACCTGGAGCGCTTGGCCGTCCATGATCGCCAAGGTCAGCGGCAGCTTGATGCGGAAGCGCGTCCCCTTGCCGCTCTCGCTGTGGATCGTGATGTTTCCGCCCAAGCTCTCGACATTTCTTTTGACGACGTCCATGCCGACGCCGCGGCCGGAGACCTCGGTCACTTTGGTCGCGGTGGAAAAGCCCGGCTGGAAGATCAGCGCGTGAACTTCCTCGTCGGTCAAAACCTGCTCCGGGGTCGCGCGACCGTTCTGAATCGCCTTGGCGACGATTTTTTCCCGATCCAAACCTCTGCCGTCGTCGGCGATCTCGATGTAAACGTTGCCGCTCTGCTGATAGGCCTCGATCCTGACCGTGCCGGTCACGGGCTTCCCGGCCGCGTGGCGATCTTCATCCGCCTCGATGCCGTGATCGATGGCGTTACGGATCAAGTGCGTCAGCGGGTCGCCGATCTTTTCAATAACGGTTTTGTCCAGCTCCGTATCCTCGCCCAACACCTCCAACCGAACCTTTTTTCCCACCGTCGCCGCCAGGTCGCGCACCAAACGGGGAAAGCGCGAGAAAAGCGTCTTCACCGGAATCATCCGGACCGTGAGCACGCGCTCGTGCAACTCGCGGGCGTGGCGGTCCATCTGGGCCACGGCCTCCTCGAGGATCGAGAGCTTCTCGGGAGAATAATGGCCCACGGTCTGGGCCACGATCGATTGCGTGATGACCAGCTCGCCGACGAGGTTGATCAGCTTGTCTATCTTGTCGATCGAGACGCGGATGCTGCCGGATTCCAGCGTTTCGAGTTTCGCGTTTCGGGTTTCGGGTTTTGCGTTGAGAGGAACGAGCGACGGAGACGCCGGGACCTCGGGCTCGGCCTCCGCTTCCGCTCCGTCGTCGTCAAAAGAAAGCGCCTCGATGGTGACGGCGGACGCGTCGCCGAGAAATTCGAAACAGGCTTCAATTTCTTTTTTGCTCCGGCCGCTCGACAGCCAAACCTTCCAACGGAGATAGCACTGCTCGACTTCCATCTCGGCGAGCGGCGGAAGATGTCCGAGATCCGGCGTGACCTGATGCAGCTCGCCGATATCGGAGAGCGCCTGCAGAAATTGGATCGGATCGAGTCCCCGGCGCATCAATTCACCGGGTGGCGCGAAGTAAATTTCGTAGAGCGTCTCGGCGTTCCCGGCGGGTGCGGTCGCTTGCGGCGCCGCCATCGTGGCTTGCATGGCTTCTGCCGCCGCCGTTCCCGCCGTATCTTGTCCGGCGAAGGATTGAATCGACTTCAGCAGTTGTTCGTGCCAAGCGTGATCGCCCGGCGCGCCCGACTGGGTTTCCGCCAAAAGCTCTTTCAGCGCGTCGCCCGATTTGAGCAGCGTCTCCATCAGCGCCGGGCTCAAGTCGAGCTCGCTCTTTCGGACCTTGTCCAGCAGGTCTTCGAGGACGTGGGTGAAGCGCGCCACGCGGTCAAGGCCCAGCATGGCGCTGTTGCCTTTGATGGTATGCGCGCAGCGGAAAATGCGGTTCAAGATCTCCGAATTGGCCGGGTTGTCCTCCAGCTCGAGAAGCGCCGCCTCGAAATCCGCGAGCAGATCCCCGGCTTCTTCGAGGAAGCCTTGTATGACGGGGTCCAAATTCATGCGCTCTTGGACTCCAACGACGCGTCCGTAGGCAGGCCCAGCAAGCGATAAACCACCTCGCGGAGCTGCTTCGGGTTGAACGGCTTGACGATCCAGCCGCTGGCGCCCGCCGCTTTGCCCCGGCGCTTCATCTCGTCGCCGCTCTCGGTCGTGAGAATGAGGATCGGCGTGAAGCGATGCTTGGGACGCTCGCGGACAACCTGCACCATCGCGAGACCGTCCATGACCGGCATGTGCACGTCGGTGATGATGATATCGACGCCGCAGGTCTCCAGTTGACCCAGACCTTCCCGCCCGTTGGCGCTCTCGATCACCTCGAAGCCCGCCTCACGCAAGGTGAGGCCGACCATCCGTCTCATCGTCGTGGAATCATCCACGATCAGCGCTGTTTTGCTCATGAGTTAACCTCCGGCAGGAAGATTTCTACGTCGCCGCTCGGCTCAATCTCGGAACCTTTTACCGCGCCGTTCCGTCCGTACGGCAAAGGACGCTTGGTTTCTTTCGGCGTGTGCTTAAGCATGGAATTCGAAACGCCGTCGACGCGGCGCTTCGATCGAGCTTCAGGGACCGGCCGCCCCAGGCTTTTGTCCAGATCCGCGTCGAGCCGGGTCAGGGTATCGATCGCGTGAGTGATCTTCTGATTCACGATGTCCTGAAACTGAAGCGCGATCATGACCCGCACGATCTCTTGCTCCAGCTCCCGGCTCCGATCACCCAGCGCCGCGCGCGCCTGGACGCGGATCCCGTCAAAGCCCTCCGAGGCCTCGAGCGCCGCGCGCTCCAGTTGGCTCGCCGCTTCGCGCAGCTCGGACACGAGCGCCGGAAGCTCGGGGAGATAGGGAAGGAGCGGGCTCTGCCATTCGGCTGTCCACGCGTCGAGGCGGGCCGCCTGGCGCCGCTCGATCTTTTCGCATTGGCAGGGCCGGGGTTTGTTTTTTCTTCGCATGTGTCGTTACTCCTGCAGAAGATGATGGGTGAGACCGGCCAGGCCGACAAAACGCGCCGGCTCGGAGCGGAGCTCGGTCATCCTGAGCTTCTTCCCCCTTTGCTCCAGCTCTTTTTTCAGCGCCAGGAGGATTTGCAGCGTGGCGGTATCGAGGCGCTCCAATCTTTCACAATCGACGGTGACGTCCTCCCCGCCTTCGAGCAGCGCGAGCGCGGCCTGGCGCAGATCCGCGGCGAAGAAAATATCGACCGCGCCTTGCAAAACGACGGCGCGCTTGCCGTCGCGCTCGGCGATGCTTACGGTAGCCGCTCTTTCCTGTTCCATCTCAACTCCAAAGCACGATCACGAAGCCTCCAGGCGGCGGTATCGAAGGCGCCGCGCGCTCGATTTCGACTAGAGCGCGCGGCGGGGGAAAGGACTGGCGAGCCCATGGAGATCGGCCGAAACCGTCATTTGAAAATCTTGTTCAGCTTTTCCTGCAGCGTTTCGGCGCTGAACGGCTTCACGATGTAGTTGTTCACCCCGGCCTGCACCGCCTCGAGAATATTTTCTTTCCTGGCCTCGGCGGTAACCATGAGCACCGGGACGTCTTTCAGAGATCCGTCGGCGCGAATCGCCCGCAACAGCTCGATGCCGGTCATCTGCGGCATGTTCCAGTCCGAGATCACCAGATCGGCTTTTTTGCGCTTGAGCTCCTCCAGCGCGTCGCATCCATTCTCGGCCTCGCGGATGTTTTTCAGGCTCAGCTCGCGCAGCAGGCCGCGAACGATCCGCCGCATGGTGGACGCGTCGTCTACGACCAGAATGTCCATATTGGAATCGAACACTGTTCACCTCCCAAGAGCAACGGAAGTTCCGCTTACTTGATGTTGTCGAGCAGCTCGTCGACCAGAGCCTGATCGAGCCCGATGTCGTCGGTTAAATTTTTCACTTCCTCGCGCACGCGGTCCCGCGCGTCTTCTTCTTTCAAACCGTCGCCGCTCATCTCCACCTTGAACTTGATCAACAGCTCGACGATCTTTTTCTCCACCGCCTCCAGCGTCTCCTGCACGCCCTCGGCGCGCTGCCGGATCACGTCCTGGAAAGAAAGCTGGCTCATCACCGCCATCAGGTTGCGCTTGCTTTTCTCGGCGAAGCCCTGAAAAACGGAGAGCGCGATCCCTTTCCCGTTGGTCTTGCCCGCGCCGTCGATCAACTCCAGCATCCGCTCCTGATCGCCGAGGACCTCTTCGATCAGCTCGAGGATGGAATTGATCCCCATCTCGGTCTGGTGAGAAATCCCCGCGACCCCCATCGAGGCCTGGGGAATCAGGTAGGACGAGCTGTCGGCGGCCGACGAGATTCCCTTCAGCCTCTGGCGCAAGTTTTCGATGTAGCCGGCGAGGGCTCCCAGCTCTCCCTGAAATTTTTGGCTGAATTGACGCTCGAAGTTGCCTTCGGTGAGGGCCCGGGCCATCTCGATGACTTCCGTGACGGAGTAGGCACCGTCGGCGCCCTTGGCGCCGGCGCATGGTTCGCTGTCCGGATGAGATTCTCTACAACTGCAGGCTTCGGCCATAGTACCCCCTTTTGAACAATTCACTCCTGATATTGCATCGGCAAAAACCCGCCATGCTTTAGCGACCGGCCTGAAGCATGCCCCTATATAAAGGAAGGGAGCCGGGCCGGCCTCACGGAGACCGGCCCGGCTTCAGGAGCGGAGAGTTGATAGGTCATCGGGGGCGGGTTATCTCTTCAAGTTGGCGACTTCTTCCAGCAGGGTGTCGGTCACGGTGATAATGCGGGAGCTGGCCTGAAAGCCGCGCTGCGTCGTTACCATTTTGACGAACTCGGTCGCGAGATCGACGTTCGAAAGCTCAAGCGATCCCGGCAAGACCGTTCCCAAGCCGCCGTTGCCGGCGGTGCCGAAGATCGGCGCGCCGGATTGCGACGATTGCGCAAAGAGCGTGTTGCCCAGATGCGTCAGTCCCTCGGGACTGTTGAAGTCGGCGAGGGCGATCCGGAACAACGGCTCGGTCGGGCCGGTGCTGAAATGTCCGGTGATCACTCCATCGGTGTCGATGGTAATGCCGCTCACGCTTCCGGAGGGCGAGCCGTTTTGACTTAAGGCATTGGTCGCGGAAGGCAGCGCGAACTGGCTCGTGCCGGTAAAGTCGAGGTCGACGGCCGCGATCGTCTGCGGGTTCGAGCCGTTGGCCCAGGCGACCGGACCGATCGCCCCGATGTTGGTCGGAGGGCCGAAATTCAGAGTCCCGTTCGGATTGAACGCGAGGTACCCGCCAGGCGCGTTGATTTGCATCAAGTTGCCGGCGGTTCCGCCGGTGACCTCGCCGGCGTCGGCGAGGACGCGGTACTCCCACTCATTGGCGGTCGCCGTCTTGCGAAACACGAACGTAAGATCGTGCGCGGCGCCCAGAGAGTCGTAGACCGTCACCACGGTCGAGAAGTTGCTGGCGCCGAACCAGACGCTGGGAGCGGCTTGCGTGCCGACCGCATCGACGGGAAACGGCGTGGCAGGCACCGTCGCGGTGGCGTCGAGATTCAGGGACAAGTCGATCTCGGTCGTGACGACGGGCGGAAGCAAGCGTCTGGAGTTGATGCTGATGTCCATGAGACCGCTGATGATGTTGCCGTTGACGTCGAGCTCGAAGCCCTGGACTTGCAGCCCCGCCGGATTGACCAGATTGCCGTCGGCGTCGAAATTGAACTGTCCGGCGCGGCTATAGAAAAGTCCGCCCTGCGCGTCCGCGAGCACGAACATCCCCGCCCCTTCGATCGCCATATCCGTCGCGCTGCTGGTCGTCTCCACGCCGCCTTGACTGAAAAGACGGGTGGCGGCGGCCAGGCGCGAGCCCGTGCCTATTTTCGTTCCGCCGACTTGAGCGCTGAGCAGATCGAAAAAGACCGACCGGCTCGCCTTGAAGCCCACCGTGTTGACGTTAGCGATATTGTCGCCGATGATATTCATCGCGTTGCCGTTGGCGTTGATGCCGCTGACCCCGCTGAAAAGCGCTGACGTAAGTGCCATGAGTACCCCCTTTTTCTATTTTAGATTTTCGATTTTGGATTTTGGATTCTACTTTTTACTTTTTCCTTTGTACCCTTCGACTCCGCTCAGGGCATGCTTTTAACTTATTTGAGGTTTGCCGCGATCGAGTACATCTGGTCCGCCACGGTGATGACGCGCGAATTGATCTGGAAGCTTCTCTGGGTCAGGATCATGTTGACGAACTCCTGAGGCAGGTCCACGTTCGACATCTCCAGCGATCCAGAAAGCACCGCGCCGAGGACGCCCTGGCCCGGTATGCCCGTCACGGCGGCGCCGGAATCCGCGGAGACGGCGAGGAGACTGTCGCCGATCGCATCGAGGCCGGCTGAGTTGGCAAAATTGGCCAGCGTGATCTGGCCGAACGGCCGGGTGCCGCCGTTGGAATATTCTCCGACGATCGCGCCGTCGGCGCCGATGGTGATGCGCGTCAGCGTCCCGGTCGCGAAGCCGTTCTGGGTGAGCAAATTAACGGCCGAAGCCGCGGCGAATTGCGTTGTCCCGGTGAAGCTCAAATTACCGCCGTTGATCGCCGGATTAGCGGCGCCGCCGACCCAGTTGACCGCGCCGATGCCGCCGGTCGAGTTGGTGAGCGCGCCGGAAGAGTCGAACGTCAAAGTCCCGCTTCCGATCTGGCGCAAATCCGCGCTCGTGGGCGCGCCCGGGTCGATCTCGCTCCTCTTGGCGAGGACGCGGTACTCCCAGGTATTTGTCCCGGTCTTGCGAAAAACAAAATTCAAATCATGCTGTTCGCCCGCGGAGTCGTACAGCGAAAAGCTGGTGGAATAATTTCCGGCCGCGAACCAGGCGCTCGAAGGAGCGTCGGGGCCGGCGGGAAACGCGCTCGTCGGAGTCGTCTCGTCCGCGTCGAGGTTGACCGAAAGCCTCAAGGCAGTCGTCTGCCGCCCCGGCAGCGTGAGCCCGCCGGTCAAAGTAATATTTCCGCCCGGGCCCTGGAGGGCGAGACCGCCGGCGTTGACGATGGTGCCGTCGGCATCCAACGTAAACTGTCCCGCGCGGGTGTAAAATAAATTGCCGCCGCTGTCTCTGAGAATGAAAAACCCCTGCCCGGCGACGGCCAAATCCAAAGGAGCGCCCGTGCCTTCGATCGCGCCCTGCAGCTCCAGACGGCGCGTGCCGGCGAGCTGGACTCCGTGGCCGAATTGCAGCCATCCCTCGGTCGAGGCAAAAAGATCGGCAAAGTCCGCTTGCGAGGCTTTAAAGCCGACGGTGTTCATGTTGGCGATGTTGTTGCCGATCACCGACATCCAATAATCGGTTGCGCTGAGCGCGCTCTCCGCAGTATATAGCGAGCTGGAAATCGACATGGTTAAAGAATTCCTCTCACCGCGCCCAGCGGAATTTTAATGCCGCCGATCTCGAGCAAGAGCTCACCGCCGTCGAGGCTGACTCCGGTGACGACGCCGCGCGTGCGCGTGGTTGCGGCGACGCTCTTGCCGGCCGCGTCGAACGCGGTGACTTCGATCGAATAGACGCCCGCGGGAAGCGCGTTTCCAGTGCTGTCTTTGCCGTCCCACACGGCCGTTTGGTTTCCGGCACCCTGGTTTCCCGTCTGGATCGTCCTCACGGTGTTGCCCTTATCGTCCTTGATGTTGATCACGACCCGGGCCGCGGGCGCGCCGAGCGAATATGAGATCGTCGGCTGCGTTCCGCTCGCGAGGACGATCTGGTTTCCTTCCGCGATAATCTCTTTACCGATCAACGAGACGGCGCCGAGCTGGCCGAGAAACTGCTGTTGAAGCTGCACGCCGTCGAGCTTCTGGTTGATGCCGATCAACTGGTCGAGGCTGTTGAAAGTGGCGAGCTGCGCGGCGAATTCCTGGTTATCGAGCGGGTGAAGCGGGTCCTGATTCTGCAACTGCGCGATCAAGAGCTTCAAGAAATCATCGCGCCCCATGCCCTGATTCCCGCCGATGGGACCCGCCGCTCCCGGTATCGCCCCTTGACTGATCGGTTGTACCGCCATGTTTTACCTGCTCTCTTTTTTTGCCTTTTTAGTTTTTACTTTTTACTTTTTTTGTTCACGCCCAGACACTCACCGAGCCGCCGGAGGCTGACGTGGGTTTCGAAAGTTCCTTCGCCTCGCCGTCGCTGGCTTGAGAAATAGCGGACAGCGTCGCCAGATCGGCGCTCTCTCGTGATTGTTGACGAGAATCTTGCGCGAGACCGGCGCCGAGCCCCGCCCAGCCGTCGAGATCCACTTGTACGTTGACGAGATCGAGCTTGTGCGCTTGCAAGGCCTGGCGCAGCTCCGGAAGGTGCGTCTGAATCAGATTGCCCGCGTCGGCGACTTCCGCCGTGACGCGCGCTTGCAGCCGGTCGCCGTCGAGCGAGAGCTCGATCCGTAAGTTGCCCAGCTCGGGAGGTTCCAGATGCATGGTGACTTCGTGCCGATTTTGGCGAATATGGGTCGAGATCTCCGCCGCCAGTCGCTCGATCGTGGAGGACCAGACATGCGCCGCCTGCGGCGCCGCCGTCCGCTCGCTTTCGAGGCCGCGGAAGAACGTCCCTTGCGCAATTGATTGCGCGTTCGGCTCAACGTCGGAGGAATCACCTTTTCGGGCAATCAAAAAATCGCTTTTCTCGCTTGGCGAAGAAGAACCTTCGACGCGCGCCGCGAGATGGTCCTTAGTGGATGATCCAGGCAAAACGAAGTTTTCGGAATCGCGAGGCAGATTAATTTGAGGCCGGCTTGAAGCCGATGAAGGAGCTTCCCGGTCTCGGCCTTCGGACTCGGTTGGTTTATCTTGGCCGCTATTTTGTTTCGCTAGATTGTACGCGCGCGATGGCGCCGTCCCGGCACCGGCGTCCGGCTTCGGTACGCTCGAAATCTGCTCGCTTCTCTCGGTCTGTGCCGGTTCCGGAATAAAAGCAAAATTTGCCGCGTTGTCTTTTCGCGCGTCATTCTCGAGCGAAAGACCCGCGCCGGCTCGCTCCGTCGGCGGAAAAGATAAAATATTCTCTCCCGCCTTCTGCGGTGCCGCTGTCTCTGCTCCTTCGGCAGGCATCGCTGAAAGGCCGACCTCTGCACAAAAGCTCGGATCATCGCCGTACGACTTCTCCACATCGAACTCCCCGAGAGCTTTCCGAGGCTCTTCCGGCAGCCGCCCCTCGAAGGGAAGCGCTTGCGCGGCTGCGTGCTCGTTGGAATAAACCGGAGAAAGATCCAGCGCCTCGGAGAATTCACCGATGAATCCTTGTCTGCCGTTTACAACTTGCTGCGGCGGATCGTATAACGAGATGACCGCGGGAGTGAGAACTAACCGGAGAGAAAGTTTTTCCGGATCTAAATCGGCGCCCTCGGCACTTTCGGCGTCGGCCGTATTTGATCCGTCGCCAATGCCCGGCTCCGATTGAGGCCCGGAAGAAAACATGAACAATAACGAGCCGAAGTCCATGGCCGGAGCTTCGGATGGATTAGAATTTTCCGCGTGAGGAGATTCCAAACCGGCGTCGCTCGGTTGAGCCGGCAAGATTGCAGACGCGTTCATGGCGGAGAGGAGGGAGAGCAAAGCAAATGCCAAGGGGTACGCCACCGATATCGGCGCCGCCGGCCAAAACTTGACGGTGTTTTTGCTCGGCTTTTCTTTCGACGAGACCAATCATGCGAGCGCCGGTGCTGGGAAAATTATGACTCTCCGTGGGGAAAATTCTTCCGCTTCCCGCCGGCGAGAGCTTGCCGCTGTCCGACCTCGTCGGTGAGCTTCTGCTCTTCGCGCGCTTCTTCCACGCGGTGTCTTTCCCATCGCCTCTGGCGCAGTTGCTCGAGACTTTTCACGTCCCGGTTGGCTTCGAGCAGCTCGTCCCGTTTCTCGGCGGCCCGCTTCTCGACGATCGCCAAAACGCTCCGGCGCTCGCGAATTCGATCCGTCACTCGCTGAGCGAAATCCGCGGCGAGCCTCATCTCCGCGACCGAGACGAATTTCCCCCGTTGTTCGTCCATTTCTTTTCTCTGGCGGGTGAGACTGTGCTCGAGGCGGTCGATCTCGGAGATGAGATTCTCCTTCGCTTGCTCCAGCGCGCGCAGCTCCAGGCGCTTGTCCTCGCGTTTTCGCTCGCGGTAGCGGAGAACGGAATTTAAACGGAAGCGAAAGAGAGCCATGAGCTTAATTTTGAATTTTGAATTGTGAACTTTGAGTTATCGAAAGAAAGAAAAAACTAGCAGCAAGCGTTACATCCAGCCCGTAGCCCGAGGGGTGAGCCTTGAAGGGCGAGCGCACAGGGACGTACAGCCGCAATGCCGCGTTGGGTGCTTGTCCACCATGTTTGCAGTCTTCCGGAAATGTGCGCTCCATATCTGTCATTTGCAGACCTCCATGAGGCACCGCCCTATTGCGCTCGACCGGAAAGACTCGCGCCTCGGGCTACGCGGAGTGGTACTTATCCGGCGAGGACTTCCGTGAGCCCGCTCGCGCTCGCCTCGAAGTTGATATCTTCGACCCGGTCCTGGCAGAGATAGCGGCGGATGCGGGGCATGAGCTGGATGGCGCGGTCCACGTCGGGATTTTTTCCCTTCACGTACGCGCCGATCTGGATCAAATCCTCTGCGTCTCGATAGGCCGCGAGCAAGCGCGTGATCTCCGCGACTAAATTTCTATGCTCCGCTGAGGTCACTTGCGGCCGCACCCGGCTGACCGAGGCAAGAACGTCGATGGCGGGGAAATGACTCTGCTCCGCCAGGCGGCGCGAGAGCTGGATGTGGCCGTCGGTCAGCGAGCGCACCGCGTCGGTCACCGGCTCGTGCGGATCGTCGCCTTCCATAAGAACCGTATACATAGCGGTGATGCTGCCCCTTCCTTTCCATGTGCCCGCGCGCTCGATCAAGCGCGGCAACAGCGCAAAAACCGACGGCGTGTAACCTTTGGTCGAAGGCGGCTCGCCGACGGCGAGACCGGCCTCGCGCTGAGCCATGGCGAAGCGGCTGAGCGAATCCACCAGCAACAGCACGTCCTGGCCGTGGTCGCAAAAATATTCTGCAATGGCTGTTGCCAAAAAAGCGCCGCGCACGCGCACCAGAGCCGGGTCGGCCGAGGTCGCAGCGACCACGACCGTCCGTTCCCGGTCCTCGGCGGGAAGTCCGCGCTCGACGAAGTCTTCGACTTCGCGCCCGCGCTCGCCGAGGAGCGCGATCACCTTCACATCGACACGCGTGTTGCGCGCGATCATCGCAAGCAGCGTGCTTTTGCCGACGCCGGCGCCGGCCATGATCGCCACCCGCTGTCCCTTGCCGCACGTCACCATGCCGTTGATCGCGCGAATGCCGACGTCGAGCGGTTCGGTGATGCCTTGCCGGTCCATGGGATTGGTGCCGGAAATATAGAGAGGATAAGAGTGCGCGCCGGCCGCCGGACCTTTCCCGTCGATCGGAAGGCCCAAGCCGTCGATCACGCGTCCGAGCAGTCCTTCGCCCACGGGATAGTGCGCCTCCTTCGCCAGAGCGATGACCCGGCTTCCGGGTCCCACGCCGCGCAACTCGCCGAGCGGCATCAAGAGAGTTTGTTCGCCGCGAAAACCGACGACTTCCGCCAACGCCGGGTTGCCGCCCTGGAGCGGATGAACTTTGCACACCGCGCCCACCGGCAGCCACGGACCGCGGCTCGTTATCAAAAGTCCGACCACGTCGGTGACCGTCCCGGAGACGCGATACGGCGCGATGGTTGGAAGCCGGCTATGGTAGGGCTCGAGCAAACTTTCGCTCATAGTCATTCATCGAGCAGTTGTCTCTTGATCTCTTGGAATTGAGTCGGGATGGATGCATCGACGGAGCCGATCTCCGTTTCGATCCGGCATCCGCCGCGGCCGATCTCGTCGGAGGCCAGCACTTCGACTTTTCTGCCGCCTTCTTCGCCGGCGCGCACCAGATCGGACCGCATTTCCACGAGCACGTTGTAATCCGCCGGATGGAGCCGCACGCGGACCAACCGGGCGTCGGGAACTTCTTTTCTCGCGCGCTCCAAGACCGACGCGATGATTTCGGGATCTTCGGCGACCGCCTTGCCGACGATCTTTTCGGCGATCGCGAGCGCCAGCCGAACCATCTGCGGCGTAAAACGCGTGACCATTTGCTCCTCGAAGACGATGAGAGATTGGCCGGCCTGGGCGAAACCGATGAGCGCGGGAAGAATCTCGTTCCGGGCTTCCTCCCGGCCGAGGCTCTTACCCTCTTCGTAAGCTTCCTTACGCAGACTCTCCACCCCGCTGCGGGCCGCCGCGAGGATCTCCTCGGCTTTTTGCTGCGCGACGGTCAAGCACACGAGCGGGCCGAGCGCGTCCAAGTCGAGCGCTTCGACTTCAACGGTTTCCACCTCCGGCGCCGCGGCGACGGGCTCGTCGCTCGGCCGGCCGAGGTCCAGCTCGCGGTACGGTTGTATATCGTTCGGATCGAGGGAATTTTTCAGGACCAGCTTATACAAGGATGTCCTCTTTGCTCTTGCCCGAGGTGAGGTAAACTTTTCCTTCGGCCTCGAGCTTGCGTGCATAGTCCAGAATCTCCCGCTGCACCGTCTCGACGTCGCGCAGACGCACCGGCCCCATCGACTCCAGCTCTTCCTTCAAGAGCGTTCCCGCGCGCTCGGACATATTGGCGAAGATTTTTTTCCTGAGCGATGGGCTCACGGTGCGCATCGCCATCACCCACTTCTCGCGCTCGACCTCGCGGATCAGGACCTGCATGCTGAGATCGTCGATCCGCGCCAGGTCTTCGAAGGTGAACATGAGCCGGCGCACGCTTTCGGCCAGCTCCGGCTCGACCTTCGCCAGCCCGACCAGCACGCGCTCTTCGGTCGTTTTATCGACGTAGTTGAGGATCTCCGCCACCGGACGCGCGCCGCCCACCTGCTTGCCGTGCACCTGGCGGATCTCGTTGCGCAAAACGGCGCTCACTTCTTCGATCACGCCCGGGGGCGTGCTGCCGAGCCGCGTGATGCGATAGGCGACGTCGTTCTGTTTGTCCTCGGGCAGCAGCGAGAAAACCTCTCCGGCGTGGGCGGGGTAAAGATGAGCCACGATGAACGCGATCGTCTGCGGGTGCTCTTCCTGAAGAAAATGGGCCAGCGTGTTGCTGTCCATGTCGTAGAGCGCCTCGACGCCGCTGATGTCGTCGTTCTCCTGAAAGATGCGTCCGATGATGCTGTTCGCCTTTTCCGGCCCCATCGCCTTGGTGAGAACCCTCAGCAGATATTCCGTCGTCCCCTCGGGCAGGATGTTGGCCTTGTTCAACTGGCGGCAAGTGTCTTCGAAAACCTGATCGATGTGCTCCGTCTCGATCTGCGCCATGCGGTGGATGCCCTGGCGCAGCATGACGAGCTCCTTTTCCTCGAGATCTCCGGCGAGCGCCGTCGCCGCTTTCTCGCCCACGAGCGCAAGCAGCACCGCGGCTTTTTCCGGGCCGGTCAGCGGACGTCCGGCGGTCGGGTCCTTGCGGCTTTCGTTCGGCATCAATGCAATGCCTCCGCGCGCGGCATCTCGACGCGCTTGCCGTTGGGCGGCCTCACCGCCCCTTTTTGCCCGCTCTCTTCATGGAGCCATGTCCGTATGATCCGCACCATGGCTTCGTGATAATCGCGAGTGATCTGGATGAGCTGCTCGCGGCGGGGATCCTGAGTGACCACGACTTTGTCGATGACGCCTTCGACGGCTTCCTTCACCATGAGCGGGGCCTGCGGCTGCGCGACGGCTTCTCGATGCGGCTTGCGCCTGCCGCCGCGGCGCAGGAGAGCGAACAGCAAAAGTCCCAACAACACGGCGCCCGCGGCGGCGCCGATTCCGAGCGGCGGGCTCGTCGTCCACGGCGGCAAGCTCTTGATTGGCAGACTGGAAATAGCCGGCGCGGGCTCGGCTTTGAACGGAATGTTGGCCACTTCGACCTGATCGCCCCGCTCCGCGTCGAATCCCATCGCCCGCATGACGATGCCTTTGATCTGCTCCAGCTCTTCCGGCGGGCGCGGCGCGTAATTGCCGCCGTCGTATTTTCCGTCCACCAGAACGGCGACGGAGGTCCGCATAATTTGCCCGCGCGGCTCGTTGATCCGGCTGGTGGTCTTGCCGACTTCGTAGCTCACCATCTGGCCGCTTCGCTTGGGCGCGCTTTCCTTTTGCGCGGCTTCTTTCTGCGCGCCGTCTTTCTGATTCAGCGCTTCGCCTCCGGGTATGTTGGACTGTACTCCGGGCACGCCCGCGGTTTTGGATTTTCCCGGCGCATCCTCGAGGAATTGCTGCGCGCGCACGACCTGGTTGTTGGGATCGAACTGCTCGCGGAGCATCTGCGTTTCTTGAAAGCTCATCTGCGCGTTGACGCGCACGACGGTTCTGCCGGAGCCCACGACCGGGTCGAGCATCGTCTCGATTCGCCGCTCCAGTTCCTGCTCGAAGCGCACTTTCAACTGATGGAGAGATTCGCCCTCGCTCGCCGCCCCGGCGCCCGCCGCCGGCAAACCGAGCAAGCGCCGCCCGGAGGTGTCGATCACATTGACGCGGTCGGGCGTCAGCTTGGGCACCGACGTCGATATCAGGTGGATGATGCCGTCGACCTGCTCCGTGGTGAGGTGATAGCCGGGTCTCAGCTCGACGACGGCGGAGGCCGACGGTTTTTCTTCTTCCGCGAGAAAATTCGAGCGCGACGGCAGCGCCAGGTGCACCCGGCTCGACTGGACCGCGCCGAGACTGTTGATCGTGCGCGCCAGCTCGCCTTGCAGCGCCCTCAGATAATTGACCTGCTGGGTAAACTCGCTCATGCCGAAGGAGGTTTTCTCGAAAATCTCGAAGCCGACTCCGCCGCCCGAGGGAATGCCCTTGCCGGCGAGCTTCAGCCGCGCCTCATAGACGATCTGGCGCGGCACGGCGATCACCGAGCCGTCGCCGCGGAGCTGAAAGGGAATTTTATCGGCCTCGAGCTCGCGGATGACGGCGGCGCCGTCCTGCGGCGAAAGATTGGTGAAAAGCGGGCTGTAATAACCCTGTTTAAAAAGGTAGTTTCCCGCGGCCGCCAGGACCAGGAAAACCGGCACGGCGAGAACGATCAGGCGCTTTTGTTTCGGCGAGAGCGAAGATAAAAAATGCCCCAACCATTGTCGGGCGTTGTTGAAAATTTGCAGGATCTGTTGGGGCATAAATATCTATGGCTACGAGAACCGGGCTGAATCCTCATCTTGGCTGAAAGCTGACCGTTTATCGCTGATCGCTATTCACGTCATACCTGCATGCGGATGATTTCCTGGTAGGCTTCCAGGACTTTGTTGCGCACCTGCATCATGAAGCGAAACGAGACATCCGCTTTCTCCAGAGCGACCATGGTGTCTTGCAGGTCGCCCTTGCCTTCGGCGACGAGCTGCTGAATCGCCTGGTCCGCCTTCTGCTGGAGCTGGTTGGCTTCTCCCACGGCCTCCTTGAGATACGTGCCGAACTCCGCCTTCGTCGGATTGGAAGCCGCCTTGGGAAGCTGTCCGACCTCGGGCAACAGGGCCTTCGTGCCTAATTCTTTGATCGTCATAGTCCGTTCTCCCGAAAAACAATTTTACGGCTGGCGGCCGAAGTCCAAGAGCCGCCGCACCAGTCCCTTGGTCGCGTTGAAGACCGCAAGATTCGCCTCGTACGAGCGCACCGCCGACATGAGATCGGCCATCTCCTCCATGACGTTGATATCCGGATAGAAAACGTATCCTTGAGCGTCGGCGTCGGGATGCTCGGGATCATAGACCCGTCTCGGCGCCTTGCTGCTTTCACGCACGCCCGCGACTTCCACGGTTAAAATTCCGCTCGGCCGCTGCTGGGAAAACCCAACCGTCATGAGCGAAGAGAAATTCTCCTCCTCGACCGGCGCGGCCTGAAAGATGATGTCTCTCCTTCGATACGGGCCGCCCTCGGGCGTGCGCGTGGTCTCGGAGTTCACGAGATTCCCCGAGACGACGCTCATGCGGTCGCGCTGCGCGTTCATGCCCGCGCTGCTCACGGTCAAAATTCTGTAGAGATCCATATCGACCTATCTCCTTCCTTCGCTGATCGCGTAGCGCAGGGCCGCGAGCTTCCGCCCCAGCAAAACGAGACTGGTCTCGTACGAAAGCGAGTTCTCGACCAGGTTCGCGATCTGCCGGTCGAGATCGACGGAGTTGCCGTCCAATTTGGCTTCGGCTTCCTGCACGACGAGCGCCGGTTCGATCGCGCCGCCCTGCGGAAAACCAATCGAGGGCGCGCTGATCAGTTGAATGCCCGGCGTCTTCGGAAACTGAACCGGCGCGTTTTCCGGCGCGACCAGCGCGCGCAGCGCCGCGGCAAAGTCGATGTCCTTGGCGCGGTATCCGGGCGTGTCGGCATTGGCGATATTTCCCGCCAAAAGCTCATGCCGCATCGAGCGCAGCCGCATCGAAAGCTGAAGCAGGTCGTGCGTCGCATTGAACAGTGTAAAGCCCGCCATTATGCCTCCATCTGACATTGCCTAAGCCGGTACTGCTTAAGCTTGTTGCGCAAGGTCCTGACGCTGATGCCGAGGAGCTTCGCCGCCTCGGTGCGGTTGTTGCGGACCTCCGCTAGAGTCTTCCAGATCAACTTCTCTTCCATCTCCCTGACCGAGATGCCGGGCGCGATCTTGTCCACGCCGTTATTGGCCGAAGGCGTTTCGGGCGCCGCCGCAATCGCGTTCCAGACTCTCGACTGCGCGCCCACGACCGCCGCCATGTCGTCGTCCAGGAGCAGATGCTCCCGCTCGATGAGCCCTCCCGCGGCGATGATCGCCGCCCGTTCGAGCACGTTGAAAAGCTCGCGAATATTGCCCGGCCACGCTCGCGCCATGAGCTCGGCCAGCGCCCCGGGCGAGAGCGAAGTTTTTTTGTAGCCCCGGCCGGAAAAAAAGTCGCGCGCCAGCGGCTCGATGTCCTGCATTCTCTCGCGCAGAGCGGGAAGCCGGAGCGGAATCACGTTGAGGCGGTAAAAAAGATCTTCGCGGAAAGTCCCCGCGCGCACCATCTCGCGGAGATCGCGGTTGGTCGTGGCGATGACGCGCGCGTCGATCGCGAGCGGCCGTTTTCCGCCCAACCGGTCCACTTCGCGCTCTTGCAGCACGCGCAAAAGCTTGGCTTGCAGCGCCAGCGGCATCTCGCTCACTTCGTCGAGCAGCAGGGTTCCCTTGTGCGCCAGCTCGAACTTTCCCGGCTTGGCGGCGACGGCGCCGGTGAACGCGCCTTTTTCATGGCCGAACAATTCGGATTCCAAAAGACCTTCGGGGAGCGCGGCGCAGTTGACGGCGACGAAAGGCCCGCTGTCGCGCCGGCTGCGCACGTGGATGAAGCGCGCGAGCAATTCCTTGCCCGTGCCGCTCTCGCCGGTGATCAGGACCGCGGCGTGCGACTTCGCCACCTGCGCGGCGAATTTGAGCAGCGCGTGCATTTGCGGGTGCGTCGTCACGATATCGTCGGTCGCGAGCTCGCCGCGCGCGCCGTCGGCGCCGTCGGTGAGCGCGTTCTCGACGAGCGAGATCAGCTCGCGGTAGGAAAACGGCTTGACGAGAAAATCGTAAGCGCCGACCTTCATCGCCTCGACGGCTTCCGGCACCGTGGCGTAGCCGCTCACCATGATGAACGGGATGCCTTGAAAGCGCTTCAGAAGCTCCATCCCGCCCACGGCCGGCATGCGCACGTCGCTCACGACGAGGTCCACGCCGCCCTGGTCGATCGCGTGCCCGGCCTCTTCGCCGTCGGCGCAGGCCGTCACGCCGTAGCCGGCGGTCTTGAGCGCTTCGTCGAGCGCCGCGCGCATCGTCGGGTCGTCATCAGCTATCAGAATCTGTTTCTGCATATTCCTCCACGCTACCAGCAACAGGCAGCAGCAGAACGAAACGGCTTCCGCGTCCCGGCTCCGACGTGACCTCGATGGAGCCGTGATGAGCGCGGACGATCTTGTGCGTGAGCGCGAGACCCAGGCCGGTCCCCGCCGCCTTTGTGGTGAAAAAAGGATCGAAGATGCGCTCGCGATTTTCCGGCGCGATCCCGATTCCGTCGTCGATGATACTCAACTCCAGGGTTCGATGGATGCGGCCGTTCACGGTGTAGCGCGGCGAACGCGTCACCGTGAGCCGCACTTCTCCTCCGTCGGGCATCGCCTCTTTCGCGTTGGCCACGAGATTGAGAAGCGCCTGCGCCAGGAGCCCGCGGTCGCCCCATAGAGGAGGGAGCCCGGGCTCGATATCCAAATTGAGCCGCCATTGTCCCGAGCGGAAAAGCGGGCTCGTCAGCTCTTTCAAGTCGCGCATCAACAAACCGACCGGCACCAGATCGGCCGCGATCGCTGGCTCGGCGCCGAAAGAAAGCAAATGGGAAATCGTCGTGTAGAGCCGGTTGACCGCGCTCAAAATCTCGCCGGCCACCCTCTGGCTGTCGGCGTCGCCCTTTTCTTTGAGCAGCGAAGCGTAAAGCTCGATGCCGCCGAGCGGGCTCCGGATCTGATGGGCCATCTCCGCCGCCATCTCGCCCAGCGCGGCGAGCCGGCGCGTCCGCGCCGCCTCCGCTTCGAGCCGCTTCAGCCGCCCCACGTCCTGGAGCACCAGCACGTAGCCGCCGCTCTGATTCTCATGGACGACGATTTCCGAGATCGTTAGGTGCACGGGGACGGTCGTCCCATCGGGCAATTTGACGCTGCGTTCGCATTCCAGGGGGAGAACGTCGCGCCGGCCCTGTTCGAGACAGCGCATCAATCTTTCGCCCGTGAGCCGGGACAATTGCTCGCGACTGCCCTCGCCCGCCAGCTCCGTCCAGCGGCGATTGACGAGCGTGGGATTGAGCTCCGGGTCCAGCACCAGGACTCCGGCTTTGAGACTCTCCAAAATCGACAGCAGATAGGCGCGGGCCCTCTCGCGCTCGAACAGGCTTTTTTCCAGCTCGCGATTTTTTCTTTCCAGCTCGCCGTCGAGGTTGGCGACGCGGAGCTGGAGCCGTCGATATTCCTGGGTCAGCTCGATGCTGCTTTGTTGGAAGCGCGAGATCAGATCGGCGAGGACGCCCACGTCGACTTCGGCGGTTGTTTGACAGATTTGCTCAGCAACGGACTGCATGATTTTTCACTTTCGCTCGGCAAAATTTGCAATCGTTGTGCCAGTTATTTCCGGCGCCCAAGAACATGCATCACGCCCTTACGTCACGACGCGGCAAGGCCCGTCATGCTGCCGTCGGGAAAAATTTGCCGCCCCGCCGTCAAGGAAAACCGGTCGCGCGTCAAGTTCCCGACGGAAGACAGCGGCAGCGCGAATTGGCGCGCGATCTGCTCCTGGCGCCTGAGACGCTCGACCAGGGTCGTGCGGTTGAGTTTCAATAGCTCGGCGGCGCGGCTCTTGTTGCCGCCGGTGCGCTGAAGGGCCTGGCGCATCAAATCGCCTTCGATGATTTTCAACAGCGCGTCCAGATCCACGCCTTCGTTAGGCAGAGAGACGGCGGCGCTTATCTCGCCTTTTGCCACGCGCTTCTCGGCGAGATAACCGGGCAGATCCTTGGCGCGGATCACTCCGTCTTCGTTCAGGACCACGAGGCGCTCCATCAAATTCTCCAACTCGCGAACGTTCCCCGGCCAGTCGTAGCGCTTGAGCAGCTCTAAGGCTTCGCTCTCGATGGTCTCGATGGCTTTGCCTTTTTTTCGGCTATGGAGGAGGAGAAAGTGGCCGATCAAGAGCGGAACGTCTTCCCGACGTTCCCTGAGCGGCGGCAGAAAAATCGGCAGGACGTTCAGGCGATAGAACAGATCTTCACGAAAGCGCTCTTCCGTCACCGCCTGTCGTAAATCTCTGTTGGTTGCGGCTATGACGCGGACGTCCACGCGCACCGCCTTGTCGCTGCCGACCGGCTCGAATACCCGATCTTGCAAGACGCGGAGGAGCTTGACCTGGAGCTTCGGGCTCATCTCGCCGACTTCATCGAGAAAAAGCGTACCGCCGTGCGCCAACTGGAACCGTCCCTGGCGGGCGTTCACCGCGCCGGTGAAAGCGCCGCGCACGTGTCCGAACAGCTCGCTCTCCAAAAGCTCTTCCGGGATCGCCGCGCAGTTGACCGGCACGAAGGGCTGCGAAACCCTGTTGCCCATGTTATGGATGGCGTTGGCGACCATCTCTTTGCCGGTGCCGCTCTCTCCCATGATCAGGACGGTGGCATCGCTGCCTGCGAGCTTGAGGATGAGATTGAAGATTTGCCGCATGACCGGGCTCCCGGCCACCATGCCGATGGTTTGCCAAGGCAAGCTCGCCGCCGTCTGATCGAGTAAAGAGTCGATGCTTGTCGTCATAATTTTCCTTCCTTGGAGTCAAAAACTGCCGCGCGATTCGCTCGGCGCGGGAAAATTTTTCCGTGTGATGATTCGGTGGCGCTCTGCAATTTGAAAGCCAGGGTCGGGCGTGAAGAGTTCGGTGGATATTGAACGAAGGCGTCGGCCACGCCGAATAGCGTCTGAGTCGTTCCTTCTAACTCATGTTGCTGTCGTCGATTTGCGATGGATCACGCTTGAGCGGGTCAGCTTTCTTTCTTCAACGAAAATTTCTTTTTACGCACGCAACGAAGTTCTACGCATCGCGAACAGATGCCGACAAGGCGGCAAAAAAATAACGCGTCGTCCAACTCGCGCTAAAAATTTAACGAAGCGCGAAGCGCTGTCTCGATTTGTCCCGACACGCTCCACGGAGCGCCATGGAAGATAACGCTTGACCCAAGACGGCGCTTTAGAGTATTTATTGCCCGAACTTCTAAATTCCGCCTCTAGGAACGCGCTTATGGCCGGTCGCAAATGTGAAAGGGTTAATCCCAATCTCTTCTTATAGAGACAGGTCAGAACATGAGCACTAATCTTCGAAATCGTTATTACTCTCCTGGACTTCATCGAGGAAGACCGGTCGCGGAAAGTCCCTCCTGGCGAGCGGGTAATGCATGCGCTTATGGGTATAATGTATGGGGCATTCCTGGCGTGCTTACTGCCGGAGCTTATGATCTGGTTCCAAAGACCATCCGGCTTCACACGGCACGACTATGGATGGCTCAGTTGGATCTTAACCACGATGGCGGTCGGAGTAACGATCTCGGGTGCAAGAGATTTAGTCGCCGTATGGCCGAAAGCGGCAGCAAGAGATTTGCTGCAACGTGACCGCGCCTAACCGCTCGCAGCGGACGCGCCGAGCAATGAAACGGGTTGAGATTGAAGTCCACAGTTTGTAGAATGCTTCGAGGAGATTTTCCTATGACATTCCCTGTCTTGGTAGAAGCTTGTGACGGTCAGTTTGCGGCGTCTCTTGTGGGGGTACCGAAGGTGCGCGTGGTAGAACCGACACGCTCCCAGGCCATCGATGCCCTAAAAGCAGAGATTGAGCGCCGCGTCGCCCTTGGCGAGCTTCTCGCCCTGGACATTGAGACGCTTGGTGTTTCCGACTTGGCCGGGAAGTACAATACAGACCCGACGCTGAGCACGATCCGTGACGATGCCTACCAGGCACGCGATGCCGACCGAGGCCGATGATCGCGTTCGACACGGATGTGTTGACGGAGATCCTGCTGGGGAACGCGGCTTTTGTGGCGCGGGCGGCGGCGATTCCGATGCGCGAACAGGCTGTCCCCGTGATCGTAATCGAAGAAATCATGCGGGGCAGACTCAATGTCATCCGGCAAGCCGAGGCAGGCATAGGCGGCGCCAGCATCGCACGCGCCTATGAACTGTTCGAGGAAACTTTCAGGGACTTTCGCCGTCTTCACATCCTTTCGTACACGACTCAGGCAGAGACATTGTACCAACAGTGGCGCCAACAGGGGATTCGTATTGCCACGCACGATTTGCGGATTGCTGCTCTTTGCATTGCACATCCTGCCAGATTGATTTCACGTAATCGCCGGGACTATGAACGTGTACCTGGGTTGATGGTCGAGTTCTGGGAGTGAGCGTCCTAATTCAGCGTGACACCGACCAGAGTGATATTGACCTTTCTGCTTTCGCCTGTCGCTTACATCTTGGTTTATATGACGGCGATAGCTGTATTTCTTCAATTCGCCGCTCTCGATAAAATTTCCGGAGTACAGTTTTATATGCCAACGTACTTCTTCTATGTTCTTCTTAGCATCCCGATCTTCCTTTTGGTTCGTCGATTCTATGGTTGGACCTTCATTTCGTGTTCGGTCTCGGCTTTACTGGTTGTCGCCGTGCCCGAAATCCTGACCGGTTCGTGGCCAGATCACGCACCGGTCTCTGCTTATCAACTTTGGTTATTGTCTGCTGTTGCGTCCTTAGTTTACGGGTGCGTATTTTGGTTTCTGGCTCCGCGCAAGTTTCGCCAAAAGGTTGCAAGCTAAATTTCGCTTGATCGTTAAGCTGTGAACTCCGGCATAGGAGGTGATCGATGAGCGCCTCTACGGAAAAGCATGTCTGGGCCGGTGGAGCGGCGTACGAGCCTTATGTCGGCCGGTGGAGTCGGATCGTGGCGCGGGAGTTTGTCGATTGGCTCCGTGTCCCACCTTCCGCTCGCTGGCTGGAAGTAGGATGCGGGACCGGAGCGCTTACCGAGATCATTTTGCGTCAAGCAAGTCCGGCCTCGGTCCACGGGATTGACCCATCAGATGGATACCTTGCTCTCGCCCGCGAACATATTCGGAACCCGCGAGTCCGGTTCGAGAAAGGCGACGCGCGCAACCTCGCGGTCGAATCGGAAAAGTATGACGCGGCCGTCTGCGGATTGGTCCTCAATTTCATATCGGATCTACAGGCCGGCATGTCCGAGTTGGCGCGCGTCGTTCGTCCGGGCGGGGCGATCGCGGCGTATGTGTGGGATTACGCCGGAAAGATGGAGTTGATGCGCTATTTTTGGGATGCCGCCGTCGCCCTCAAGCCCGAGAATCTGGAGCGCGACGAAGGCCGCCGATTCCCGATCTGTAAGCCGGAGCCTTTGAAGAAACTTTTCGAGAGTGCCGGATTGAAAAACGTGGAAACCCGCAGCATCGACGCACCGACTCACTTCCGGGATTTCGATGACTATTGGACGCCATTCCTCGGCGGGCAATTTCCGGCCCCGGAATATGCGATGTCGTTGAGCGAAGCGGACCGGATCGCTCTGCGCGACCGCATCCGTGCGACTCTCCCATTTGCAGAAGACGGCTCGATACGGTTGATTGCGCGCGCCTGGGCGGTTCGTGGCATACGGTAAAACTCCTGTTTGCAGTAATTTTATACGCTATTTGCCGTGACCGATCTGCGAAAACTACCATTTCTGCAAAGGCTTGAAAATAAACCGGTTCGCGAGTAAAATCCGGCCTTACCTTGGCGCGGCCTGTGACAACCCCCCAACTGAACTTGGCCGTATTTGTGCGTGTACCAAAAGAGCATTCGATGGCGCGCGATGGCATTTTCTTTTCACCCACGCGCCCGCGTACCGTGACGGCTCCCAGGAGTTAAATGGACCGGCATACCAACCCCAACGGCGAACCGGACATGTCCGAAGCCGGGGTCGAGAGACGCGAGGTTCTCGACGCCATCAGCAAAGCCGTTCTCCACCACACGTCTCTCAAGCCGCTGATCCACGACATTCTCGAAATGATTCTTCCGCTCGGCCCGTTCGACATGGGACGCGTGCGGCTTCTCGATCGGCGAACCGACCAAACCACCGTCGTCGGCTCTATAGGATGCACCGTCCTCCGGGACACGGAGGAGACCACGAGGGAGCCGCTGTTAAGAGTCGTCCGCGAGGCGATGAAGAGCGGCAGCCGCGCCCGCGTGATCGACGACGTCGATGCGTTTCCGAATCTCAGAACCGCCAAGAGAGAGGGCATCCGGACCGCGATCTTTTTGCCGATCTTCGACGCCGGGCAGGTCTTGGGTTGCATCGTCTTGGGCAGCCGCTCCGTCATCAAGGTCAGTTCCGAGCGGATCCGGCTGCTGGAGGCGATCGCGAATCACGTCGGCATCGGCATCACCAAGACCCGGATCTTCGAGGAGACGAGCCGGAATTTGGAGCGCGTCCGGGTGCTGCACGAGATCAACCTGGCGGTCACCTCGACCCTCGACCTCAAGTCCGTGCTCGATACGTTGCTCGAAAAAATCGAACAGGCGCTTTCCTTCCCCATCGTCGCGACCGTCCGAATTTTCAACAAGGAAAGTCAAACGACGGAGCTGCTCGCTTGCCGGAACATCGCCATAGAGGACTGCCGAAAAATCGTTCCGGACGGCGTGCGCGGGTTGAGCGGCATCCCGCTCGAAAAGAAGGCGCCGCTCGTCATCCCCAACGCGCTCAAAGATCCGCGCACTCGCTTCCCACATTTTTTCACCGAGAACGGGCTCGTCTCCTACGTCGGCCTGCCTCTGATCGCCAAGGGAGAAGCGCTCGGAACCATCACCATCTTCACCAAAGAAGAGCGCGAGTTCAGCCGCGAAGAGATCGATTTTCTCTCCGCGGTGGCGAGCCACGGCGCGATGGCCATCCATAACTCGCAGCTCTATCACGAAGCCAAAACAGCCAAGGACAAGCAGGAAGAAGCCAACCAGCGTCTGTCGCAACTGCTGCACCAGATCACCGGGCTGTATTCGGCGCTGGCGCCGCTCGACGCGTCGGAAAATCCGGCGCGCATGTTCGAGGACTTTACCGACCGTTTCTATATGGCCGCGGGAGCGGACGCCGTTTCCTTCCGCATATTCGACGAGACCACGTCTTCCTTCGTCTGCGTCGGCTACCGCGGATTCACGCTCGAGCATATGGCGTCGACCGGGGAAGCGGCCCGATTCAGCAACGCGCGGGTGGTTTACGAGACGGGAGAGCCGCTGATCTCCTCCGACATCGCCAAAGACCCCCGGCTGATAGAAAAAAAACAGCTCAAGGCGGGTTTTCATTCTTGCGCCTTTCTGCCCTTCAAGGTCAAAGGGAATGTGCGCGGAGTCATCCACCTCGCCAGCCGCGCGGCCGGTTTTTTCACCGAAGATAAAAAAGACCATCTGCTCGCGCTCTCCCGCCTGGTGGAGATCGTGTTCGAAAACCGGGATCTCTTCGACGAGGTGAAATCGGCGCGGGACTCGCTGGAAAAAGCCAACCAGAGGCTCAAGGCGCGCACCATCCAACAGGCGGTGCTGAACCACTTCGGCCAACTGGCGTTGTCGTCGAAGGCTATCCCAACGCTCCTGGACGAAGCGGCGCTCGAGATCTCGCTCGTCTTGCAAGTCGATTACTGCGAGGTCCTGGAGCTTCTCCCGGCCGGCGATCGCTTGGTTCTGAGGGCGGGGACCGGCTGGAGAAAAGGACAGGTGGGCGAGGCCACGGTGACGAGCGGGATCGAGTCTCACGCCGGCTACACCCTCGCGCAAAACGAGCCGTTGGTCTTCGAAGACTTGAGCCGTGAGACCAGGTTCCGGGGCTCGACGCTGCTGAGCGAGCACGGGGTCACGAGCGGCATCGTCATGACGATCGTCGGTCAAGAGCGGCCCTTCGGCACGATCGGCGCCTACAGCGCCACTCGGCGCGACTTTACCGAAGAACAAGTCCACTTTCTCGTCTCTTTCGCCTACATCCTGGCCACGGCGTTCAACCGCTCCCAGGCGGAACAAAAACTCCGAGAATCGCAGCGCCGCTACGAGAACCTGGTCGAGTCGATCGAGGGCATCGTTTGGGAGGCGGACGCGCAAACTTTCCAGGCGACTTTCGTGAGCCATCAGGCGGAGCGGATTCTGGGCTTTCCGGCGGCTCAGTGGATTGAGGAACCGCATTTCTGGCTCCAGCGCCTGCATCCGCAGGACCGGCGCTGGGTGACCGACTTCTGCAAAAAGGCCACCCGGGAGATGCAGCCCTTTGAATTGGAGTACCGCATGATCGCCGCCGACGAGCGCGCCGTCTGGATCCGAAATATCGTGACCGTCGTGACCGAGAGCCAGCGGCCGGCGAAGCTCCGCGGCGTTTGCTTCGATATCACCGAGCGCCGGCGCATGGAGCGGGAGATCTCGGAAATCAGCGAGCGCGAGCGGCAGAGGATCGGCCAGGACCTGCACGACGAGCTCGGCCAGTTCCTCACCGGAATCGCGTGCATCAGCACGAGCCTGGCGCAGGAGCTGGACGGCAAGTCGATGCGCGAAGCCGCGACCGCGACGCAGATCGCCGACCTCACCAACCAGGCGATCACCCAGACGCGCACGCTCGCGCGCGGGCTCTACCCCGTGGAGCTGCAGGCCAACGGCTTGCTTTCCGCGCTCCAGGAGCTGGCGGTCAACGCCGAGACTCTGTTCGGCATATCGTGCCAGCTCAAGTGCGATCCCAACGTGTCGGTGGCGAACGACGACGTTTCCATCCACCTGTACCGGATCGCCCAAGAAGCGATCGACAACGCCGTCCGCCACGGCAAAGCCAAGCACATCTGGCTGAGGCTCTGGGACCAAAACGGAATCGGCATCATGTCCGTAACCGACGACGGCTCCGGCCTTGCGGGAGTCGCGCGGGACCATCAAGGCATGGGACTCCGCATCATGAAGTACCGAGCGGAGATGATCGGCGGAATCCTGCAAATACGCAAAGGGCACCAAAGGGGCACGATCGTGGAATGCTCGTTCCAAAGAAGGGCCGGCGGGGAGGGCAAAGACGATGTCGAGAGCGATCCCATTGCAGTCAACCTCAAGCAAAAAATCCATTCTGTTGGTCGATGACCATCCGATCGTGCTCGAGGGGCTGAAGCAGTTGATCGAGCAACAGTCCGACTTGATGGTCTGCGGCGAGCTGGCGGACGGCCGGGCGACTTTGCAAACCGTGGACAAGTTGCGGCCGGATCTTGCGATCATCGACATCTCTCTCAAGGGCGTCAACGGCCTCGACGTCATCAAGGCGCTGAGAGAGCAATGTCCGGATCTGCCGGTCCTGGCTTTGTCCATGCATGACGAGACGCTCTACGCCGAGCGCGCGCTCCGCGCCGGGGCCAACGGCTACGTCATGAAGCAAGAAGCGACGAAAAACTTGTTGAACGCCGTGCGCCAGCTTCTCGGCGGCGGCATGTATCTCAGCGAGAACGTCACCGCCAAGCTCTTGTCGCGCATGGCCAAGACCAAGCCCGGAGCGAAGCGCTCCGCTCTCGAGGGGCTGAGCGACCGCGAATTGCAGGTTTTCCATTTGATCGGGCAAGGCGTCGGCACGCGCAAAATCGCGGAGACGCTGCGCTTGAGCGTGAAGACGATCGAGTCGCACCGGGAAAATATCAAAAGAAAACTCAAACTCGAAGACGCCGCCGAGCTGGTGCAGTACGCCGTCTCGTGGCAACAGAACGAAACTCCGCCCCACGCTATAAAGCAATAAATCATAGTTCCAAGCTTCACGAAAAAACCTTCCCAGGCCGGTCGATCGCTCTCACACCAAGAAAAGAAGGGCAGGCACAGGGGCCTGCCCCTACCGCATTTTCGACCATTTGATTTTCTTGAGAGGATCCATCGGGCAAACTCCTAGGGGAATCCCCTAGGAAAAAAACAGGTTGTCACCCTATCCCGTGCCGATGTTATAAAGCGCGCTAAATGAAAACCGGGAAAGAGAGCTTCGAGCCCTCCGTGGTCGCCGGCGATCCGGTGATGTTGAAGCTCAGGGAGCTTATCCGGCGGGCGGCGCCGACCGACGCCACGGTCCTGATTACCGGAGAAACCGGCACCGGGAAAGAACTGGTCGCGCGCACTATTCACGAGCTCAGTCAAAGAGCCGAGAAACCTTTTGTCCCGATCAATTGCGCCGCCATTCCCCACGATCTGCTCGAGAGCGAGCTCTTCGGCCACGCGCGCGGCGCCTTTACGGGCGCGATCGCCCCGCGGCCGGGACTTTTCCAGTTGGCCAAGGGCGGCACCGTGCTCCTCGATGAAATCGCGGAGATGCCCCTCGCCTTGCAGGCCAAGCTCCTCCGCGTGCTGCAAGAAAAAGAGTTGCGGCCGCTCGGCGCCGATCATCCGGTGCCGGTGGACGTCAGGATCATCGCCAGCACGAACAAAGACCTCGAGGTGGAAGTCGCCAAAGGCGCCTTTCGGCAAGATCTGTTCTACCGCCTCCAGGTCATTCCGATCGTCGTCCCGCCGCTCCGGGCGCGGCGCTCGGATATCCCGCTGCTCGCGCACCATTTCCTAAGAAAAATCAACGAGCGTTACGGCGTCTCGGTCGAGATTTCGACCGAGGCGATGGTGCACCTTTGGGAATACGACTGGCCGGGCAACGTGCGACAGTTGCAGAACATGCTGGAACAGATGGTGATCTTGAGCAACAAGGACCGCATCGACATCGAAGACCTGCCTGCGTGCATCGGCGCCGCCATAAAAACAAATCGCCATCCTTCGTGGCCGGTGGATGATCAGACTTTGGAGGACTTGCCCGCAAAACTTGCCGACGCCGCGAAAAGGCAGCCCCATACTTCGTGGCCGGTGGACGAGGGAGGTTTGGACTTACAGCAGGCGCTCGACCACCTCGAGTTCCGGCTGATCGACGAAGCGCTCAGGCTCGCGAAGGGAAAAAAGAGCGCGGCGGCTCAGCTCTTGAGGGTCAAACGCACCACGCTCGTAGCCAAGCTCAGAAAGCGGAGGCGGGGCCTTTTTGACGCGCCGCTCTCGCCCAGGCCTGCGCGCAGCATCGCCAAGGAGGCCGCCGTTTACGCGACCGGAAGTCATGAAGGCCCCGACGGCGTCGAGCTGACCGACCGCGCCGAGCCGGCGACGCGCCTCGGATACCGGCGCGGATAAGGGAGTGTTCTAATGGAAACTCAGAGCAAAAATATCTCTTCGCCCACGGTGCTCGTGGTGGACGACAATGAAACCGTATTGGACCTGCTCGACTTGCTCCTCTCCAACCATGGATCGACCGTCTTGCGGGCGCAAAGCGGCAGCCAATGCCTGGCCATCGTTCAGCGCGAACCCGTGGACCTGGTCATTCTCGACGTGATGATGCCCGGCATGGACGGAATCAAAGTCACCGCGGAGCTCAAGCGGACCATGCCGTCGCTGCCGATCATTCTCTTGACCGCCAAGGACGACCTGGCGACGCGCGCCGCCGCCATGGAGCTCGGAGTCAATGAATTCGTCACCAAGCCGATTCATAATCGGGAGCTGCTTTCCCGCGTCCGCACGCAGATTTCCACCCGCCGCTGGGAGATGGACATAGAACGAACGACCGCCAGCGTCGCGCGGCTGTCCGAGGCCTACGCCGGCAAAGTCGAAAGCAAAGCCTAGCCGGGCTTTTTCATCCTTTCACCAGCCGAGGAGTCCGACACATGGACGTGTTGCAAGAGCTTTCGCAAAGCCTTTTAAACCTGAACTCCGGCCATTCTCTCCCCGTCGTGCTCCAGCGCATGGTGGCGCAAAAAATCCGCGAGCTCAGCGCGCTGACCGCGATCAACCGCAGCATCGCTTCTTCCCTCGACAGGGAAACTCTGCTTTCCCGGATCGCCGCCGAAGCAAAAAATCTTCTGGCGCTCGACGGCGTCGTGATCCGTCTCGTCGACGGGAACCGGCTCATGCGCGCGGCCCACGCGGGCAGCGGCGAGCGGGCGCGAGCGAGGGTGGATATCGACAAGGACGAAAGCCTCAGCGCGACGGCGATCCGCGAGGATCGAACGATAGCCATTAAGAACGTTTCCGATGACGTCGCGCTAAGCGCCCAGTATCGAAAACGCTTGAGCGGGCGGGGTTGCCGGGCCGCCATTTGTCTGCCGTTGCGCGCGGCGGGGCGGCCGGTCGGCGCCATCGTCGGACTATCGGCAAAAGAGCGGGAGTTCCACCCGGACGAAGTCGATCTCATGACGGCCCTGGCGGACCAAGCGGCGATCGCGCTGGAGAAATCCATTCTCCTCGAAGAGACGAAGGCAAAATCGGACGAGCTCAAAAGAATGGGCAAGGAGTTCGAACAGGCGCGCCGCGCCAAGGCGAAATTTATCTCCACGGTCTCGCACGAGCTCAGAACCCCGCTTCAAGTCATCATCGGCTACGCCGATCTGCTCAAGGACGGCATCGTCGGACAGTCGAAGGAAGAGCAAGGCCGGGTTTTGAGCACCATTCTTCAGAACGCCGAGATTCTCGACCGGTTGATCGGCAACGTTCTAGCGCTCACGAAGGCCGAAGTCAATAAAACCGTCCTCGATATCTCGACGGTCGAGGTCGCGGAGGTCATGGATCACATTCTTAGCTTCTCCCGCCGAATCGACCCGGACGGGCGGCTTAAAATTTTATTTGCGACGCCGAGCAATCTTCCGCCGATCTCGACCGACGTCGCCAAACTCGATGCGATTCTCCAAAACCTCGTCGGCAACGCCTGCAAGTTCACCCTTGAAGGCCGAATCGAAGTGCGGGTCGTCGATCTCCCTGGCCGGAACCGCTTGGAGTTTTCCGTCGCCGACACCGGCATCGGGATCGAGGAAAGCGAGCGGGAAAAAATATTCGATGAGTTTTACCAGGGCAAGCAGGCGCAAGCGACGAACCGCACCGGAGTCGGCCTTGGCTTGAGCATCGTGAAAAAATACCTGTCTCTTATGCAGGGAGAGATTCGGGTCGACGGCCGGCTCGGCAAAGGAACTACGTTTACCTTCACCCTGCCTTATTCTATTCCCTAAGGCCCTCTCGGTTGGGTCTTCTCGAACCGAGGGTATAGTCGTTTTCCTTCTCGGAGTCGGCTTTCTTTCGCTGCGGCGCGCGGAGCGGCGCCAGCCGATCGTACAAATCGAGCGCATCAATCACATCGCGCACATCGCGGGTGAGTTGTCTCTTGGAAAGAATCAGCTTAGTCGGGAGGTCGATCGAAGAGCCGGATGGCCGCTTGCGGTCCATTCCGTTCTCGTTCTGCTCGCCGGCGAGACCGTCCGGCGTTTGTGTCTGGCGATAGGTCAGAGCGTCTGCGCCGGCGGGCGACGCTTGAGCGATCGGAGCGAGCGACAATGCCAGGCGCGTGCCGGCCGAGCCGCGCGCCAAAGATGTTGGTGTTGAAGCCGCAGCCAGCGCGTTGGTTTCCGACGCTTTGGGATCGCCGAATACCGCGGCATAGACGCGTTCTCCTATGTCCTTGCCCGTGAAGGCGCCGATCGCGGCGTTGACGACGGAAGTCGCCATGCTGATGAAGCCGCCGGCCCGCCCGTAAATCGCTCCGCCGATGATCCGCGCCACCCCACCGATGCCTTCGCCCGTCCACGCCCGATACAGCGTGGAGATCACCGGGAGATGCTGCAGCGGGTTCAACATGTCGAGGATATCTTTGAAGCTGAAATTCTCTTTGCTCCACCATTTGATAGCGCTCTTCTTTTCGGGCGGCGGAGCTGCTTTGGCCGTAGATGTTTTTTCACTTTCCTCTATTGGTTCCGCAGGCGGCGGCGCTTCGCGGAGCGCGCGCGTCGGCGCGGGAGGCGAAACCGGCCTGGTGACCGTTGCTCCTACAACCGGACAGATGCTCATATCCATCATGATCGTCGCTCGCGAATGAAAAAATGGTAAGACCCTGCTCTACTAAGCAGTTGCTGTGCCAGAGAGAAAAGCTCTACGGAATTCGAGTTTTTAGAAATAGTCGCGAGACAGGGATCGCCGTGAAGAGGCAATTCTTGCCTATCTGGCAGAAATTACCTCCGGCGTTTTAGCTTGAAGAGACCGGCCTCCTTGACGCTGCCGTACTGCGCGATCAGACAGAGACTCTTCAACTGGCCGATTTCCATAAGTTAAAAAATACTTGAGCGTTTGTTTGATAGTTCAAGATTGACACGATTTCAAGTTCGCTTTATGGTGCATGCGTCGTTCACGAATAGGTGACTTGCCCATGATGGACCTGAGACAATTTCTAAAATTTTTGGCAGCCGAAGGCGAGTTGCAAAAAATAACCGCGCCCATCGATGCCAAGCACGAAATCGGCGCGGTCTGTAAGATTTTGAACGAGCGGGCGGGCAGCCCGGCGGTGCTCTTCGAGAACGTGAAGGGCTCGACGATCCCCGTCGTCGGGCAGCTCCTCTTCGGCGACAAGCGGGTCTCCATGGCGCTGGGGCTCTCGCAGGAAAACGTCTTCGACGAGACCGTCAAGCGGGCTACCAATCCAATTGCGCCGCGACTCGTCGGTAATGGACCGTGCCAGGAAGTCGTCATGGAAGGAAGCGCCGTCGATCTGACCAAGCTGCCGATCTGCACCAACAATCCCAACGACGGCGGTCCTTATATCACCGCGGGCCATGTCATCATCAAAGATCCCGAGTACGGCATGAACCTCGGCATCTACCGGATGATGCTGATGTCGAAGAACGAAGTCAGCCTCAGGCTGACTCCCGGCCACGACGGCTACGACTTCATGAAGAACGCGGAAAAGCGCGGGCAGAAAAAATTCGAAGTCGCCGTTTGCGTCGGCGTGCCGCCGGCGGTTTACGTCGCCTCGCAGTTCGAGCCGCGCCTCGGCGTCTATGAGCTGGAAATTGCCGGCGGGCTCGCCGGCGAGCCGGTGGAGGTCGTCAAGTGCCGGACAGTCGATCTGGAAGTTCCGGCGCTGGCTGAGATCGTGCTCGAAGGCGAGCTCACGATTCCTCCGAAGACCGGCACCGAAGGACCGTTCGGAGAGTTTTGCGGCTATACGACGCAAGCCGTCCCCAACGAGCGCATCATGACCATCAAGGCGGTCACGCACAGGAAAAATCCCATCTGGCACAACATCTGGCTCGGCAAGCCGCCGCACGAGCATCTCTACATCGACGCGCTCACCTACGCGGTCGCCGCTTATCTGGAGCTGAAACCGGCGTATCCCGCGCTCAAGATGGCCTACGCGCCGCCGTGGGGAGTTTCGATCGTCCTGGTGCTTCAGGTGGAAGGCCGTCTGAAACGGCCCGGCCTTATGAACAACATGCTGGCCGCCTCACTCTACACGCGGAGCGGCAAGTGGAAGCACGTGATCGTCGTCGATGAGGACGTCAACGTCTACGACCCCAACGAAATTCTCTGGGCGCTTACCACGCGCTTTCAACCGGCGACCGACATGTACGTGATTCCGCGAGGCATCACGAGCAGTCTGGAGCCGTCGTCCACACCGGACGGAGTGACTTCGAAAATGATGGCCGACGCGACGATCAAGCCCGGCTTCCGCGGCCAGGTAGCGGAGCCGACGGATGAAATGAGAGGAGCGGTTCTCAAGCGCTGGAAAGAGTACGGCTTCAGGAGCTGAGTGTAAGTTTGCTTGCTCTCCTCTTCGGGAACGGTTGAAACCGTCGCCTTGAGGCGAAGTACATTTACGAAGTCTTCGGAGGAGACGAGCCAGATTCCCCCTCGCCCGCTTGCGGGAGAGGGCAGGGGTGAGGGCTCGACGGTCAGCGCCCCCTCACCCTTCACCCTCTCCCCCACAAAAAACGTGGGGGAGAGGGAACAGTTTTGGACGGCTTCGAACCGATGGCTTCGAATCCCTCGCCTTACTAATGGAATTATAAGTTGATTCAGGTTCGCACATGAAAGTTACCAGCGCAAAGAAAAAAAATAAGCCGGTCACCCTCGGTGCTATTCCCCGCGTCGGCTCCGGCACGCCGGCCGGCGAATGGCTCAGAAAATACTGGCTGGTCGTCGGCGCGGCGGCGGAGCTTCACGACATTCCCAAAGCGGTCAAAGTTCTCGGCGAAGAGCTGGTGCTGTTTCGCGATCCCAAAGGTCGGATTGGACTGCTCGGTTTGCATTGCCCCCACCGCGGCACGTCGCTGGAGTACGGCGACATCGAGGATCGCGGCATACGTTGCGCGTATCACGGATGGCTGTTCGACGTATCCGGACAGTGCCTGGAGCAGCCGGCGGAGCCGAAGGACAGCGTGTTTTGCCAAAAAGTAAAGCATCTGTCGTATCCAGTCCGAGAGCTTGGCGGTCTCGTCTTCGCCTATCTCGGTCCTCATCCTGAAAAGCCGCCTCCCCTGCCGCGCTACTCCTGTTTGGTCGACCGTGGCGGTGAGAGGCAGATCGAGCCGGTTCGCTACAACGACTACAACTGGTTCAACTTCTTCGAAAATTCCGCCGACCCGTGCCACATCTGTATTCTTCACCGCCACACAGGCTACGGCGAGCAATCCTGGGGCGACCAGTTCTTCAGCTACGAGGAAATGCCGGACTTCGAATACGTCGAGACCGACTACGGCATGAAGGTGGTCATGACCAAACCGGGACCGAGCCCGGGGACCGAGTTCGTCGATACGATGACGCTCGCGCTTCCCAGCATCATCCAGGTCGGCGACACCGAGTTTGTCCACGCGCGCGTGGACGCGGTGAAGCTCATGACCGAGGGCTCGCAATGCGAGCACGTGCTCTTTCTCACGCCCAACGACGACCAGCGCTTCACGATTTTTACCGTGAATTATTACACGGGCTCGGACCCGAACTTTTTCGAAAAGCTCAAACGGATGCGCGCGACCGAAGTTCCCAAGCAGGAGGTCAAGGAATACGACCGGCGCAAATACATGCCGTTCAAGGGCAACGTCCGGCAGGAAGACATCATGAGCCAATCGACCCAGGGTTTTCTCGGCGAGCGCGCGGAGCGCCTGGCGACTTCCGATCGCGGCGTCATCATGTTTCGCAAGATCGTCCGCGGCGCGATCGTCGCGGCTCTGAAGGGCGACCGGCCGAAGGGCGTCGTTCCCAAGGGACGGGAGAAAGAGATCGTCTACTTCGATTCGTTCACCGGCGTGCGCAAGAGCGCGGCGCGCTGAGAAACCTCGGCTGACTACGCGAGAGATGGATAGGAGGGCTGCATGATTAAAGGAGTCCTGGTTCCGCTCATCACTCCTTTCGATGAAAAAGAAAGAGTCGACGAGGGGATGATGCGGAAGCTCGTCGATTTCTACGTCAAAACCGCCGTGCAGGGCCTCTTCGTCCTGGGCTCGTCGGGGCAGGGCCCGGCCATGTCGATCCCGGAGCGAAAAAAAGCCGCCGAGGTCGCGCTCGATCAGGCCGCATCAAAACTTCCCGTCATCATCCACGTCGGCACCGCCGACGCGGAGAGCACGGTCGAGCTGGCGGTTCATGCAGCGGACAAAGGCGCAGCCGCCGTCGGCGTCGTCCCGCCCTACTATTATTCGGACCACACCGAGTACGAGATCATCTCTCATTACAAGTCGGTTGCAGCAGCCGTAAAGCTGCCGATTTACATTTACGAGAACCCGAAGTATTCGGGGATTTCCATTCCGCCGGATTTGGCCAAGCGGATGAAAGACGCGATTCCGACGATTCGCGGCATCAAGGTCGCCTATGGCCAGGGCGCTCTCCTGGAATACGTGCGCCTGTTTCCGCCGGATGTTTCCGTTTTCACCGGGAACGCGGATCTCTTCGGCCTCGTCCCGTTCGGCCTCGCCGGCATGATCAATCCGCCGACGAGCTTTCTCCCGGAGCTGTGCGTCAGCTTGTGGCGCGCGCTCGACGAAAAACAATACGACAAAGCCGTCGAGATCCAGCAGCGCGTGAATACCGCGGCGCGTCTCGTCGGCGTCGCGCTGCGCCGCTACGGCCGGAGCGCGCTGGGCGAAATCTTCCGCATGCGCGGTTTCGCCGTCAAGCGCTTTCCCAAGTGGGACACAGAGCCGATGCCCAAAGAAGCGCGCGACGGACTGTTCAAAGAGCTGAAAGAATCCGGGCTGCTGCCGGAAGGGTGAGAACAGCATGGCATGCCCGCACTTCGACCCTTCGAGGGGGCTCAGGGCAGGCCCCCTCGACAGCCTTTAGTCCCGAGCCTGTCGAGGGGTCAGTGCGAATGGGCAGGGAGCGCGCCGTTCGTGGTGAGCTTTGTCGAACCATGACGGCGCCTCTGCTCGGTTAAGGCTGGTTTTGTTTATGGAGCAAAAACTCGCAAAACGGATCGTCAACGGCCTCAGCGAGGCCGGGATCGACTTCGTCACCTACTTGCCGGAAACCCGGCTGAGCCAGATTCTTCCCCTGATGCGGGAAGATTCCTCTTTTCAGCTCGCACCCGTCGCCAGCGAGGCCGAAGCCGTGACCATCGCGGCTGGCGCCGTCCTGGGCGGAAAGCAGGCGGCTTGTTACATCGAAAGCACCGGCGTCTATGTATCCTGCTACTCGCTCGTGACCGTCGGCAAGCAGTTGGGCGTGCCGCTGCTCTTGGTTGTCGGCTTTCTCGGCGGCTTTGCCGACCAGCGGAACAGTTTTCTCTATTCCACGATCGGCGCGCATGCCGTTCCAGTACTCGACGCGCTCGCGATCCCGCACGAAGTGATCGAAAGCGGCGAGGGCCTCGAAACCAAAATCAAGAACGCCGTGCGCAGCGCGAACGCCCTCAGGTCGCCGGCGGCGCTCGTCTTCGCGGGAGACTTCACGATATGATCCGCTACGAATGTCTGGAGCTGATGGCGCCGCTGATGACCGACCATCTGGTCGTAACCTCGCAGAGCGGCCAGCGGATCGAATGGAGCCACCTCTCGAACCACGAGGGAAATCTTCTTCTCGGCATGATGGGCTGCGCGCTCGGCATCGGCACCGGCCTCGCCCTCGCCCTGCCACATCGGAGAGTCGTCGTGCTGGAATCCGACGGCAGCATTCTGCTTTCGCTTTTCAATCTGCCGACGCTCGCGCGCTTGAATCCAGCGAATCTCAGCGTGTTCGTCTTCGATAACGGCGTCTACAGCGGCAGCCGCATCAGCGAGCCGACGGCGACCGCCGGACGAACCGACCTTGAAAAGGTCGCGAAAGGCGCGGGCATCCGGCAGGCGATGACGATTCGCAACATCCGGGCATTTAAGAAGGCCGGCATTGCCGCGCTCAAGGGCAAAGGCCTGCGCTTCATCGTCTGCAAGGTCGAGGAGAGCCTCGTGCACAGGAAAATTCCGCGCCCGACGATCGACCTGGCGGAAAACAAATATCGCTTTGTCCGGTATCTCGAGCGAACCGAAGGCAAGGCCATCCCGTTCGTGGGGCGAGGTTAACTATCGAGGTCGGGATATAAGCGACTGCCGTCCGCCCTTCGACAAGCTCGGGACGAACGGCTACATACCAGAAAATTGAAAATTTCCGTTCATGCTGAGCCTGTCGAAGCATGAAGTCGTAACCGGTTTGAAGGAGGCCGCGATGTCGTTAAAAAGTTTAAAGGTCAAGGGTTACAGGGTCGCAGGGGCGTGTATTTTCATTGCACTATTTCACACGGCGTCCACGCTCGCGCAGGAATCCTTTTACAAGGACAAGACCATCCGCTTCGTCGTGGGTTATTCCGCGGGCGGCTCGTTCGATCTTTACAGCCGGCTGATCGCGCGCCACTTCGGCAAGCACGTGCCGGGGAATCCCACGGTGATCGTCGAGAACATGACCGGCGCGGGCGGCATCATCGCGGCGAATTATATCTTCAACCAGGCGAAGTCCGACGGTCTCACCGTCGGCGCGTGGGCCGCGCCGCTGATCCTCCAGCACATCATGGGCAACGAGGCAGCGAAGTTCGACGGCCGGAAGTTCGGCTATCTCGGCGTCCCCAGCCCCTACGACACGCTCTGCACTTTTAACGCCCAGAGCGGCATCAAGACGGCCGAGGATTGGTTTGCCGCCAAACGGCCGATGAAGATCTCTTCGATCGGGCCGGGCACGAGCACCTCCGATGTCCCGAAGCTTCTCCAGGTGGCCTTGGGATTGCCCATGCAGGTTGTCGAAGGTTACAAGGGCGGCGCCGACGCGCGCGTCGCCGTCGAGGCGGGCGAGGTGGACGGTTACTGCGGGTCGTGGCAGACGGTCAAGACAGTCTGGCGCGGCGCGTTCGAGTCGGGAAAAATACGGCCCGTCCTCCTCGCGACGCTGAAGCCCCATCCCGACTTGAAAGACGTTCCGCTGGCGATCAAATACGCCAAGACCGACGAGGCGCGCTTGCTGCTGAGGATCGCCGACAGCGCCCACGGCGCGCAGTTCCCCTACTCGGTTCCGCCCGGCGTGCCGAAAGATAGATTGCAAATTCTGCAGAAAGCGTTTCTCGACGCGCTCAAAGATCCCGAGCTGTTGGCCGAGGCGAAGAAGGCCGATCTGGATATCGACCCCATCGATGGACCGGCGACGGCGAAAACCTTTGCCGACCTCTACGAGATCGATCCCGCGACCGCGGCCAAGCTCAAAGCGATCCTCCTGCCGAAGAAATGATTACGAAGGCAGCAACACGCATGAAAAGAATCTTTATCCTCGCACTACTGGTCGCGGCGGCCACGCTTTTCCGTCCCGGCAATCTCCTCGCCGCCGAAAGAGTGCGCATCGCTTACAGCTCGATCAGCGGCGCCATGGGACCGCTCTGGGCGGCGCACGACCTCGGTTTATTCAGCCGCCAGGGCTTGGACGTCCAGCTCCTTTACATAGGCGGCGGGTCGGTCGTCACGCAGGCGCTGATCGGCGGCGACGTGCAGTTCGTGCGCCTGGGCGCGAGCGCCGTGATACAGGCCTCGCTCCGCGGCGCGAACTTGAAGATGATCGGCAACACAATCAACAGCCTGGTCTTCTCGCTCATGACGAAGCCGGAAATAAAAACACCCGGCGACCTCAAAGGAAAAAAGATCGGCGTGACCCGTCTCGGCGGCTCCACCGATTTCGCTCTCGACCTGGCGCTGAAAAAATGGAATCTCCGCCGGGGACCGGACGTCGCCGTGCTGCAGACCGGCGGCATGCCGCAACTTTTGGGCGCGATCACCGCCGGGAGCGTGGATGCCGGCGTGACCTCGCCGCCGACGAATCTCACGGCCGCGAAGATGGGACTCAAGGAGCTGGTGGACTTCGGCGATCTGCCGATTCAATACCCGAACTCGCCGCTGGCGACCACGCAGGCCTTCCTGGATAAAAACCGCGAAGTCGCGCTACGCGTCGTGCGCGCTTATGCCGAGGGCATTCATCGGGTGAAGACGGATAGAGAGGCTGCGTTAAAGATCTTCGCCAAGTACACCAAGGTGCAGGACGCGGAAATACTCGCGGAGCTTTATCGCATTTACGGCGTCAAGCACCTGGAAAAAATTCCTTACGTCAAACCCGAGGCGGTCGAGGAAGTGCTCAGGTCGGAAGTGAAGACGGGCGCGGCGGCGAAAGCGGCGGACTTCATCGACAATAGTCTCGTCGCCGATCTGGAGCGCGAAGGTTTGTTCCGCAAACTTTATAAATAGGAGATAGCATGAGTTATCGTGATCTCAGAGAATGGCTGAAACAGGTAGACGACTTCGGCGAGCTCCGGACCGTCGAAGGCGCGGATTGGGACCTGGAGATCGGCGCGATCACCGAGATGGCGCGGAAAGAATCGAAGACCGCGCCGTGCATCGTGTTCGACTCCGTCAAGGGTTACCCCAAAGGCCATCGCCTGGCCGTGGGTCTTTTGAACTCGATCAAGCGCGTCGCGCTGACGACGGACATGGCGCTCGATCTGCCGCCGATGGAATTCGTGCGCACGTGGCGCCAGCGCATCAAAGAGATGAAGCCGATCGCGCCGAACGTCGTCAAAGACGGCGACTTCATGGAAAACATCTGGGAGGAAAAAGACGTCGACTTGCTCAGCTTCCCGACGCCGCGCTACAACGTCGGCGACGGGGGTCGCTACATCGGCACGGGGCATCTCACGATCAGCCGCGACCCGGACGAAGGATGGGTCAACCTCGGGACTTATCGAATAATGATCCACGACGAGAAAAACCTCGGACTCTATATCTCGCCCGGCCGCCACGGGCGCATTCAAATGGAGAAGTACTTCGCCCAGAACCGCCCGTTTCCCGTCGCCGTCGCGATCGGCTACGATCCGCTGATTTTCATGGCGTCGGCGTTCGAGGTGCCTTACGGCCTCTCGGAGTACGATTTCGCGGGCGGGCTGAGAGGAGAGCCGATCGACGTCGTCCGCCTCGAGCGCACCGGCCTCCCGGTGCCGGCGACGGCGGAGCTCGTCATCGAAGGCGAATGTCTGCCGTCGGACCAAAAGGCGGAAGGGCCGTTGGGAGAATGGACCGGCTATTACGCCAGCTCGGTGCGCGAAGAGCCGGTGCTGCGCGTGAAGCGGGTTTATTTCCGCGACCATCCGATCATGACCGGCGCGCCGCCGAGCCGGCCGCCGACCGAGGCGACGTTTTACAAAAGCTTCTGGCGCTCGGCGATGATCTGGGACGAGTTGGAAAAAGCCGGCGTTCCCGATATCGCCGGGGTGTGGTGCCCGCCGGAAGGCAACACGCGGCTTCTCACCGTGGTCGCGATCAAGCAGCGCTATCCCGGCCACGCGCGCCAGGCCGGCGTGCTCGCGTCGCAGGTGCACGCGGCGGCGTATCTCGGCCGCTTCACGGTCGTCGTCGACGAGGACATCGACCCCTGCGACATGAAAGACGTGATCTGGGCGATGACGACGCGCTGCGATCCGATCGAGGACATCGAGATCCTCAGGCGCTGCTGGAGCAGTCCGCTCGACCCGATCCTCCCCAAAGACAAAAAGAGCAGGAACGCCAGCTCCAATTCGAGGGCGATCATCGACGCGTGCCGGCCGTACGAATGGATCAAGGATTTTCCCCAGTCGGTGAAAGTTCCCGACGAGCTGGCGAAGCAGGTGCGGGAGAAGTGGGGCAAAAAAATTCTGGATTGACCGTGGGAGGATCGAAAATGCGCCGCGCCATTGTTTCGCTCGCTTTCCTCGTCGCGCTCAGAGGGCTCGCCGATCCCGCGGCTCTCGCGCAGGAGCAGATCACGGTTTCCTATCCCGGACCCGCGATCTTTTTCCTTCCCACCGAGGTCGCCCGCCACCAGGGCCTCTTCAAGCGGCAAAACCTCGACGTCAAGCTCATCCTGACGAAGTCCGACGTGGACCGCGCGGCATTGGCCAGCGCCGAGATCGACTTTACCCTGCGGGGCGGCTCGACCGTTTTGTCCGCGGCGCGCGGCTTGCCGGTGCGGATGCTTTTCGTCGGCACGATCAAGCCCTTTTGGGCCTTGGTGGTCCGCCCCGAAGTCAACTCGGTCAAGGAGCTCAAAGGCAAGGTCATGGGAGTCGCGGGCTTGGCCGGAGCGCATCACATCACTACGAAAGCGATCCTCAAGCAAAACGGATTGGACCCGGATAAGGACGCGGTCTACAAGGTGCTCAACGTCGGCGCGCGCATTCCGGCGCTGCTCTCGGGCTCCATGGACGCGGGATTGCTCGACTACAATGAAGCGTTCCTGGCCAAAAAGAACGGCTTCAAAATTTTGCTCAAGCGATCTACCAGCTCTCGGTCAACAACTTCACCCTGGACGGCACGGTCGAAGAATCCGTATTGAAACCCGTCATCGATCAGCAACTGGCCGAATCGAAGATCAAGGAGGTGCCACTCTCTCAGCTCGCGGATTTCTCACTGCTCCATCAGGTGCTCAAAGAGGGGCGCTGGGCGGGATTGCTCAGTCCACGCGCATCCTATCGATAATGTCATTGCCCCCGGTTCCTCAGGGACAAGCTTTCCAGCCAAGTCCTCGCTCCGCTCGGAATCTCAAATCTCAAATTACAGATCTCACATTGCAATTTAATGGAGGCAACAAGCCCGAGAGTGCGAGCTTGGAGGGCGAGATCACAGGGACATGCAGCGACACGGCAAGCCCGATGGATGGAGTTAGCATAATTGGGGCGGCCGGCGAGGGCGGCCCTCGAGGCAGAAAACTATTGATCTCGCCCGGAGGGCTCGCGCTCTCGGGCTGAGCGCAACAACGACGTAAACAGTCTCTTAATTATTTTATGAACCCGCCGTCCTTCAGCTCGCGCAGGAAGCGCGTGTCGATCAAGTCCTCGGGCTTCAGCTCGCGAATTTTGGGATTTTTCTGGCCGAGATCGTCGAGCACGGTTTTGATCCCCGCCGTCGTCGGCATCGGATTGCTCAATAAAAAATTCTTGGTCAAGACATTGTGGTACTCTTCGATCTCGCTTTTATCTTTTAGCCCGCTATTTTTCTCGATCACGGCGAAGGCCGCCGGCAGGTTGGTCTTGAACTGCCGGATGCCCTCCACGTAGGCCTTCATAAATTCCCGGATCAAATCGGGCCGTTTTTCGATGAGCGCGGCCGAAACGTAGAGCACTCCCTGCGGATATTCCGCGTCGATCTGCGAGAGATCGGCCAGAACCCTCAATCCCAATTTCTTCGCCCGCGGCGTCTGCGACAGCGATAGAATTGAACCGTGAACTTTTCCCGAGGCGATCGCGGCCAGGCGCTCGGGCGAATTGCCCACTTGCAGAATCGTCACGTCTTTCACCGGCTCCAAGCCCCAGGATTTGAGCGCCAGGCGCGTGATGAAATCCGACCCCGAGCCGAACCGGCTGACCGCGACGGACTTGCCTTTTAGATCTTGCGGCTTGGCGATCGACGGCGGCGTCACGAAGCTGTAGACGAATTTGTTGATCAGCGCGGAAATGATTTTAAGCGGGAAGCCCGCGAGATGGGCGCTTACGACCTCGTTCGAAGAGCCGCGGCCGAACTGAACGTCGCCGGCGACCATCGCCTGCACGACCGTCGAGCCGCCGGGGATGTAGACGATCTCCACGTCGAGACCGTATTTTTTGAAAAGTCCCAACTGCTTGGCCAGATGATGCACCTCCTCGCCCGAGCCGACGCCGCTGTAACCCAGCACGACCCGCTCGGCGGTGTACGCGGACGCCGCCGGAAGCAGAACCAGTGCGGCAGCCAAGAAGAAAATATTTCGCGCGCGCATAGTGCCTCCTCTAGCGCCGGTACTTGGCCGGCGGCATGTTGAGTGGGATGCCGTCTTTTTTGAGCTCCTCTTCGAACATTCGCCGCACCTTCGGATCTTCGTCTTCGAGCTCGATCAGGTGACCGCCGCCGCCGGTGCTGACAAACAGCCGGTCGTAGTCCATGACCTGGAACTTTTGCCCGAATGGCTTGAAGGCGAGCATCTTGAGCGGCTCTTTGGCCGTGTTGAAATGCTGGTGAAACCACATGTGCGGCGGCGAGAACATGCTGAACGGTCCCCAATCGTAGCGTTCCATCTCCGACCCTTCGAGCCACATGAGCGAGTACCCCTTGCCTTCGAGCACCAAGATATCCGCGCCGAGGCCGTGGCGGTGCGCCTTTTTATAGGCGCCGACCGGCGAGCGGGTGATGTGCGCCGAAATGATGTTGTCGCAGAACTCCAGCTCGACGTTGGTCGCGCCCGGGCCTTTCTTCGTCCAGTCGTGAAACTGGAGCTTCTCGATGTCGGCGATGAAGCTCGTGTCCCAGACGCGCCGCTGGGCGAGCGCCGTGCCCTTGCCGCTGAAGTAATCTTCCTCGCCGTGATAGCGGTCCAAAAACTGGTAGTTGTTGTTAAAAACGAAATCGTAGTTGTGGTATAAATTGAACACCGACGGCGCGTTGGTATAGCCGATGTAGCGCACCGCTTCCTTTCCCTGGCCGTTGAAGTGCTGGTGCCAGGCGTTCAGCGGAATCGAGAACATCGAGCGCTCCTGCCATTCGAAGGTCTGCTTTTTCCCGTTGTCGAGCCACACGCTGGTCGCGCCGCGGCCCTTCAAGACGAAGATCATCTCCTCGAACATCTGCTTTTGCGGCTTCAAGCTTTCGCCCGGCGGAATCTCGCAGACGTAGGCCGCCGAATTGGGCGGCTCCTTGGGGTGGCCGAGGATGATATAGCAGCCCCGCCCGCCGCGGCGGCGCCAGGGCGCCAGCACGGTTTTTCTGATATCGTCGACGACGAAATTTCTGATGACGGGAAGCTCTTCCCATTCGAGAAACTGGTCGAAAGGAGTCGCGCCGTAAGTCTTAGGCGCAAATTCGCTTTGAGATTGCATCGTTCCTCCCGTTGGTTATTGCAAAGTTCCGTTGTTAAACAGATGCCGCGCCCGGAAGCCGAGCATCGTCTCCGCCTTTTTCGTATCGTAGCCACACCAGTTGGCTTGTCCACGGGCCCTGATGGATTTCACCTTTGGCAGATAGCGCCGGATCAAATCTTCCGTCGGCTCATCCATGATGGTCGTCGGCGCGCATACGTTGAATGCCTCGTGCCCCTGGAAGTCCGCCTGCAGCCCCAGGCGGCACGCCGTGGCCGCATCACGGACATCGACGTAGCTCCACAGCGCGCCGGCGCCGCGAACGATCGGATTTTTCCGCCGCTCGGCGAGAACGCGCGCGCTCTCGCCGGCGTAAATGCCGGAAAAACGCAGGCTCGCTATCTGCACCTCCGCTTTGCGACCCAAAGAATCGCACATCGCCTCGCCGACGAGCTTCGACAGTCCGTACGGATCGTGCGGCCGGCACGGATGATCTTCATCCACGGGCAAGTAGTCCGGAACTGCCTCCATGGGGGGATAAAACAAACCGTACACCGCGAGGCTCGAGCCGGCGACGATTTTTTTGGCGCCCGCGGCGATCGCCGCGGTAAGAACGTTGTAGGTCATGGCCGTGTTGTCGTTGAATCGCCGCGCGTCGCCGATGACGTCCGGAGTCTTCCACGTCCCGCTCGCGGGATCGAAGCCGTTCTCCGTGTAGGGGAATCGCCGCCGCGCCAGGTGAACGACGGCGTCGGCACCGGCAAAAATTTCTTGAAGGGATTCAGCATTGCCGAGATCGGCGGCGACGAAGCGGCAGAGATTCTTCGCGGACTGTACAATGTCGGCGGTGAGAACGTCGAACCCGTACTGCAACAATTCTTGGATCGCGTATTGCCCAAGCCGGCCCGCGCCTCCCGTGACGACGACTTTCATTCCTCAAAATGCCCCGTTCACCCTTCGACTCGCTCAGGGCGAACGGGACAAGGGTTAAGATCGTTTATAATTTTCCGTTCATGCTGAGCTTGTCGAAGCATGAGAAGCTCTACGGGCGGAGTTTACCGAAGAAGCCGCTTTGTTCGATCTCTTTCAGGAGACCGTTGTCGATGAAATCCGCCGCCTTCGCTTCGCGGGCATCCTTCGATTCGATGCTTTTGAGAATCCTGGCTACTCCTTCAGAGCGGACGTAAGGAATGGCATCGCCCGTGTGGCGCACGCCGTAAACCTGGTACAGCTCGCTCAGGATTTCCGCGTCCGTGACCCGGGTATATTTGGCCAGCACTTTCATGCTGAATTCTTTGTCGGTTCTGAGGCGGTGCAGCCCGTGAATGAATCCCCGCAGGAACTTCACCACCGTTTCTCGGTTCGAGCGGATGTAAGACTTGCGGGTCGAGAGCGGCGTGTTGGGAAAAACGATGCCGAGTTGGCCGACGTCGGCCAGCTCATATAAGCCCAACTTTTTCGCGCGGAAGTTGCTCGGCGAAGACAGGACCGCCGCGTCCAACGCGCCGGAGCTCACTCCCGCCTGGCTCTCCGGCATGCCGCCCGTCTGCAACACGGTCACGTCGCGCCCCCTCTGAAGTCCCCACCGCTCCAGAGCGAAATCGAGCGCCAGGTCGGTCGATCCGCCGAGCCGCGTCACGCCGACTTTTTTTCCCTTCAAGTCGGGCGGATTTTTAATCTCCGGCCGGGACATGATCGAGAAAACCATCGCGTTGCCGGTGTTGGCGATCAAAACCAGATCCGCCCCTCTGAGCGAAGCGTTGACGACGGGAACCGACGGCCCGAAGGCGAACTGAACGTCGCCGCCGAGCATCGATTGTATCAACAGCGAGCCGCCGCCGATGTAGAGGAGCTTTGTTTCGAGCCCTTCGCGGCGGAAATAATCCGCGTCTTGCGCCACCCATAGAGGCGCCATCGCGCCGCTGATCGCGCTGTAGGCGACGTGAATCGAGGCGCCGAACGCGTCGCCAGTCGAAGAAATGAGCGACAAAACAACGGCGAGAAAAAATCCTTTCCAAAGATACTTGAAATTTCCCCTTGAATTTGGCTTACAGAATCGGAATAAGAATGCCTCGCGCCAAGACGCAAGGCGCGCCAAGTCCGGAGAAAGATTTCTTTCTTTGCGCTCTTGGCGTCTTGGCGCGATAAATTTTCTTGAAGTCGTTCTGTTCGACATTTCAAAAGTAAGTATCTAACATCTTGTGACGGTGCTCGATTTCTTGGAGGCGCCCTTGGCCCGCACGCCGGTGAATGAATCGATCTTGACCACTTCTCCGGCGCGCTCTTGGGTTAAAACTCCTTTCGGGATGCGGCCGTCCTGGACGGCTCGGATGCCGTCGAGAATCAGTTTTCTCAGTAGAATGACGCCGCGATCCGAGGTCGCCAGTTGCTCCTTCCGCGCGTCGATAACCGTCTGGGTCGCCTGGCACGCGATGTCCTCGCGCCTGACGCTGCCGCGAAAGGCGGCGTATTTCCGTTCGTCGTATGCCTTTTTTTCTTCTTTGGGAGTTAATTCGCGCGAGGGCGAGAGCTTCTCGAAAAACTTCGGGTCCGGACCGGTATAATAGTTGACCGTGAAGAGCGTGAAACGCTCGTCGTCGTTCGGCGTCAAGAACATGAAGTGCACGTTGTGCGAGCCGGTGCCCAGTGATTCCTTTGGTTGTTTGAAATGGGTGAACTCGGTATCGCCGATCTGCAGAATGCTCGGCAGGGCGAAGCTCTTTTCATCCACGTACTCCGTCTCCGGCGTTGGTCCGGGCTTGCGCGAAATGACTTTCATGCCGTAGCCAGTTTCCACGGCGTCGAACGGCGGTATGTCCTTAAAGCTGAAGAACCAGCTTCTCCAGGTGCCGTCATTGGGGTCGCTGCGATGTAAGATGGAAAAGTGCACAGGATCGGCGCCATTCTCGATAAAGTTGAGCCAGTTGTAGTCGTAGTGGCGCGTGCTTTCCAGCGATCTCCGCCCTTTTTCATCGACCAGAGGATAATAGCGCGGCAGCGGTGGCGGGTCGTCTTGGTCCGGCCCCAGGTACGCGAAGATAAATCCGCCCTGCTCGCGCACCGGACAAGAAAGATGTTTCACCTTCCGGTGAAACGTGGCCTCTTTCGGCTCGGCCGGTTGTTCCAAGCATTGACCGGAGACATCAAAAAGCCAGCCGTGATACGGACAGCGGATACCTGTCTCTTCGATGTCGCCGTATTCGAGCGAGGTTCCGCGATGCGGGCAATGCAAACCCAACAAACCTAACTGCCCCCTGCCATCTCGAAACAACACCAACTCTTCGCCCAGGATCTTTACCCCCAAGGGAATGTCGCGGAGATCCGCCGTCGTCGCGACCGTCAACCAGTATCGCCGGAACCATTCGCCCGCCGGCGTGCCGGGACCGACGTGAGCCAGGTCGGAGAGGGTAACTTTGCTTTTTTTCCTTTTCATGCGTCCAACGGGGACCCAGAATATTTGCCCGTGAAGATCATGTCAATTTCAAACTATTTAGAGTTCGGTTTAAATTTTCTTGACCGAGAAGAGGGCCGCTCGACGCCGTGGAAACCGGTTACGGCAGGTGGTTTTCCCAAACGTGCTTGGCTTCGAAGCCGAGAAGTTTGCGGGCTCGGGTGGAATCCAGGCCGCTCCAGTTACCCGCGAGCTCCGGCCGGGCTTTTTTCACGCCGGGAAAATAGCGGCGCAACAGAACGTCCGTCGGCTCTCGCACCGTGCTCGTCGGCGCGGCGGCGATCAGCGCCACATGCCCGCGCAGATCCTTCTCCACCGCCAGCCGGCAGGCGACGGCACCGTCGCGCGCGTCGATGTAACTCCAGAATCGGCCCAGCTTGACGCTCGGATCCTGCCACTTCTCGGCGAAGGTCTGATAGCTCAAATCGAAATGGACCCCGGGAAGGCGCAAACTGCAAATGCTGATATCGTGAGCGGCGGCGAAAGAATCGGCAATTTTTTCTCCGACGACTTTCGATAGACCGTAGGGGTCCTGCGGCTTGCACGGATGCTTTTCGTCGAGCGGCAGATAGTCCGGCAAAAACGGCTTATGCGCGTATAAAAAACCGAACGCCGCCGTGCTCGAGGCGATCACGACGCGGCGAATCCCCTCTCTCGTCGCCCCGTGGAGCAGATTGTAGACTGCGGTAACGTTGTTGCCGAACGTCTCGCAGTCCGGCGCAATCGCCGGCGCCTGGTAGGCGCCGAGGTGAACGACGCCGTCCGCGCGTTCGAGAGCCCGGTAGACGTCTTCCGCGTGCGCGAGATCGACGATCCGCGAAGGGCAGATTTCCGTCGGGGGAGCGACCCGGTCGAGGCTGAGGACATCGTAATCGTAATCCAGCAGTTCGTGGATCACATGCTGCCCCAACCGCCCGCTCCCGCCCGTGACGACGATTCTTTGAGCCATGATTAAAACTTATGGGCGTCCATTAGGTGCATGAAGTGATCAGGAATTTTACTCCTTGAGCGGCAAGATCTGTTCGTCTGGCTCAAGTTTACGTAATCGCGGGCCCTTTTTCTCTTCTGACCCTAAATCAAACCGTGAGCCAATCGGTTCTTTAGAGGGCCGGAGAGGACGCCAGCCAGAATTGGTGAGCATGTCAGCCTCCGAACTGAGCCGGTTGATTCGCACGATTCGTTGACCCATCTTCTCATATCTGTAAGGTGTAAGAATTCCGAGCGCAACGACTGCAAACAAGATCGCTATAAGCGCCCAGTGAAGCCAATCGAGCCTCTTCATCTTCTCACCCCAGCGGTAGGAATGGAAATAGTATGGTTTGTTTTTTCGTCTCGCCCTTCCTGCCTCGAAAACGGATTTTCCCACGCTGGTCGTGCACTAGTCAACAAAGATTTTCCTTGCCTTTTGCCGGGCCACCCTTAAACTGAGAAAAGAAAAAGGGGTTTACTTGAGCTGATTAACGAACGGCCGGGAGATTCTCTCACGCTCGGCCTGGCGCCTTCCCTTTCAAAGAGAGAGAGAGAGAGAGAGAGACGGTGAGAGAGCATGTCGCAAATACCTAGTAAATCTCCACTTAACTTCCTTCACCCGTCCGCCGCTCTGGATCTAGAGGACATCCTAAAAAAGACTGATAATGTGGAACGGATTGCAGAGGCTTTCCGGAAATATTTTCAAGGCAACCTTTTCCGAGCTACCTGCCCAGATGATTCCGGTGATCCAGCGCAAAGGATGACGGAAGTGCTTTGCCGGGCTGTAGTTGAAAAACTTAGGCGGTATTTCCCCAAAGAAACTTCACGCGATGGGTCAACCCTGATCCGTTGGCACCCAGAGCAGACTGCGGTGTTTTTAAATCAGGCTCTCGGCTATCTGATTGATGTCTGGATTAATGATTTCGGGAAAAGGCCCGCCGATGATCCTGTTGTAAGATGCGAAAGGCTTTTGCCTAGAATAGCCAAATGGCCTCATCTAGACATGCGCGGCAGGCCTCAGCATGGAAATGTCTTTCAACTAATTTACCTAGCAACATACGAAGATGTAATGAAATGCCTGACAGAGTATCCCAGAAAATCGAGAGGACGATTTCCTCACGATGATAGAGACCGGCGCCGAAAATTCCTAGCCACTATCTTTACTGAGCTTCCTCAAGTACCGGGCCGCAAAGGCCGATGCCTTTTCCATCCGCAATCCGGCGAGCTTTTCCTTGAGGCAACAGAACAGGATATAGAAATTTGGATTGATCTCTCACGCCATGCCTTGGCCATGGAGATCACCTGCCGAGTAGTTAATAAAACACTAGCGGCAGACTGGCAGGAAGGTGGGCTTAGCCCCGAATCGCTTCATCGTCTTCTTCCACGTCTTAGAACCCTCTCGCACTTCATTGACGGCGCTTGAGTCGCTTACAGAAGTAGAACTCACTCGTTATCTCTTTCGATCTTTGACACGGCTGCATAAACTTGCAGCATGTTTCAGAAAATCAAAGATGCCACAAGTGATAACGTATTGATCGGGAGGGTCCGATGATTACAAGGTTCCAATTTAAAGGGCCAAGGCGAATCTTGAGCTTTGACTACATGGGGCCACCGTGGACTTTTGTCGTCTTAATTTCGCTGCTAGGAGTTGCTCTCGCTCTAGTCCTGTCGTTGTTGAAGTTTCTGAAATAACGCGAGGAAGAGCACCGTGATCAGTGGATGTGACTTATTCCCAGGTTCGGAACCTTTGGTGGGCTTGCTGTGTTTCTCGCAGGACTTTTTCCCATTCTTTTTTGAGCGGCTTCACGCTGAGTTGGGTAATCACGAGTCTGAGGATCTCTTCCAATGAAATGCGCCGCGTCGGTAAATGCAGCTTGGCAAGAATGCCGCCATGAACGTGCAAGTGCGGGTAATCGTACTGCGGCGTAGATGTCGGATGCCAATGATAGGCGAACAACTCGCGCCCCTGCTTGTCCTGAACGGCGTAAAGATACGCCACGGTTGAAACCTTCCATGGCCCAAATTGTCCCGGCGCCTCCGTGACCTTGTAATGCATCAGTACGGTGAGGAGCAGAACGGGATTGGAGCGGAGACTTACAGGATTACCGTTGTTCAGTACCACTGCGTGACGTTGATTGGACGGATCGGAGCCGCTTGTGACCAACACGGATTTCGTAATGCAGGAAACAGCCCGGTTTAGCGGCTCAAGGAAATTGCGAACTGCTTGATGGGGAGAATTACCCGCCAAAAGGAAGTAGGAAAGCGACCCTCATGACTTCGGGTCGATCGGGGTTTTTAATTTGCTTCGCCCTCCACTTGCGGGCAAATTCCGGCCCGCTCATGCGAAGATAGCGGCGCGCCTGCCGGTCGAGAAGTTTTTCACCCTCCTCGCGGCTAAGTACTCTGAACCCGTTTTTGCCGTTCTTCTTCATGGTTTCGAGGTTAGCAAAAGACAAGACGGAAGGCAATGCGAGCAATGGAACAATAGAGCAGTAGACCGCATTTCCGTATTGTCCATTGTTCCAATGTCCAATACTCCAATGCTCTAAATTTTTTGTGAAACAAAAAATTTGGGCCCACCTGGATTCGAACCAGGGACCGACCGGTTATGAGCCGGTAGCTCTAACCAGCTGAGCTATGGGCCCGCGAGAAAATAACGATGAATGTTGAATTGTGAGTTTTGAATTCACCCGAAGAGGCTCTCGCGATTACTTTGAGTTCTTTGTGTTCTTTGCGGTTCTCTTCTTTAACCACAGAGAACGCAAAGGTCGGAGAAACCCGCAGCTCAACTCTCCATGAAGCTTTTAAGCCGTTTGCTGCGACTTGGGTGCCTCAGCTTCCGCAGCGCCTTGGCCTCGATCTGGCGGATGCGCTCGCGCGTGACGGTGAACTTCTGCCCGACCTCTTCCAGCGTGTGGTCCGACTTCTCGCCGATGCCGAACCGCATGCGCAGCACCTGCTCCTCGCGCGGCGTCAGGGTCGCGAGCACCTTGCGCGTCTGCTCCTGGAGATTGATGTTCACCACCGCGTCGGACGGCGTCATGATGCGCTTGTCCTCGATAAAATCCCCCAAGTGACTGTCCTCCTCTTCGCCGACCGGCGTTTCGAGCGAGATCGGCTCCTTGGCGATCTTCAGCACCTTCCGCACCTTGTCCAACGGGATCTCCATCTTGGAGGCGATCTCCTCCGGCGTCGGCTCGCGGCCGATCTCCTGGACGAGATAACGCGACGTGCGGATCAGCTTGTTGATCGTCTCGATCATGTGCACGGGAATCCGGATCGTCCGCGCCTGGTCGGCGATCGCGCGCGTGATCGCCTGGCGTATCCACCAGGTCGCGTAGGTGGAAAATTTATAGCCGCGCTGGTACTCGAACTTGTCCACGGCCTTCATCAGGCCGATGTTCCCTTCTTGAATCAGGTCGAGGAACTGGAGCCCGCGGTTGGTGTATTTCTTCGCGATGCTCACCACCAGGCGGAGATTGGCTTCGATCAGCTCTTTCTTGGCGATGTTGGCCCTGGTCTCGCCGTCGACGATCGAGCGCACGCGCCGGCGGATCTCCTCGGCCGGCATCTCGAGGTCCTTCTCGACGCCGCGCACCTCGCGCCGCGAGTGGCGGATGGCATCGACCATGTTTTCGATCGCGTCGTGGCCCATCTTGAGCGCGCCGATCGCCCGCTTCCAGGCTTTCTTGCGGCCGTTACTGGGAACGATTTCCAAAATCTGCTTCGTGACCTTGCCCGTCCTGCGCTCGAACTCCGCGATCCTGCGGTCCATGGCGCGGACCTGGTCCATCGCTTTCTTGAGTCCCTCGACGATCGCCTCGGTCTGCCGGCGGTTCAACTGCAGCGCCCTAAGCGCGGCGAAAATTTTCTCCTGCTGCTTGCCGAGCGCTTCTTCGAACGACTTGCGCTTGCGCGCCGAGACGCTCTTGGCGCAGAGACTCTTCTTGATTTTTTCCCGCTCCCGCGCCAGGCGGCGCAGCTTGCCGATCTGGTCGAGAAGCCTTTTCTCATGCACCTCCTCTTCCTCGAGGTACTCCATCTCCTCATCGCCCTCTTCCTTGATGATCTCGCGCACGCGGATCTCGTGCTCGGCCAGCTTGTCGCCCAGCTCCAGGACGTAGCGCAGCGCCAGCGAGCTGGAGAGAACCTCCTCGATGACCTGCTTTTCTCCCTGTTCGATTTTCTTCGCGATCTCCACCTCGCCCTCGCGGCTCAAGAGCGAGACCGTTCCCATCTCCCGGAGATACATCCTGACCGGGTCGCCGGTCTTTCCGGCGACGTCCCCGTCCACGTCGACTTCGAGCTCTTTCTCCTCCTCTTCGTCATCCGCGAGCTCTTCGGCCTGGCCCGCCAGGCTCACCCTCTGATTGGAGTCGATGACTTCGATGTCCATCTCGCCGAAGAGCGACATGACGTCATCGATCTGATCCGGCGACACGACGTCGGCCGGGAGCATATCGTTGACCTCATCGTAGGTGAGATAGCCCTTCTCCTTACCCAGGTCGATCAGCTTCTTGACCTCCTTGATATCTTTTTTCTCCGCCACGGGATCGGCGGAGGAAGACATTTTCTCGCGCTTGACCGGGTCTCGGTTCTGGGGCCGGCTCACTGGCGTATGAGCTGCCGCTCTCTTCGGTCGACCTCTTGCCATTCGAGCATCCTTTCTCTTTTAGTCTTCTCGTCCTTCTTCTCTTCCGCGATCCGGATCGCCTGCCTGAGATCCCGCTTCAGACCGGTCAAATGCCGCTTATACAGATCGGCGATCAGATCCCCCATCATCTTTTCGGACTCGTCTTCGGCAATGGTTTCCGCCTCCAGGACCAGGCCCGCGATCTTGGATGCGCGTTCGGAGGAAAACCTTTCGGCCAGGCCGGCCGCATCGACGCTGTTCCGTTTACGCCACTCGGTGAGCATCTCCTGAAGAATTTCGTTCCATGCGGGGCTCAGCAAGGATTGCAACTCGGATTCCTTCTCCACGCGCTCGATCATGGCGGGAAAACGAAGCATGAGCGCGATCAGCAGGCGCTCGGTTTTCTCCTTGCCCGCCTCTGGAAGGGCTCCGGCGGACGGCGGCGCAGCGGCCGGCCGCTTGCCCTCGCCCGCTTGGCGCAGCGCCTCGCGCAAGAGATTCTCCCGAATGCCCAGTCTATCGGCCGCCGTCGCGGCTAACAGATCGGCCTCGAGTGGATTGCGCACTTTCGCCAGCACCCGACTCATCTCCTGGGCGATTTGGCTCTTTCCCTCCAAACTTGACCCGTAACGTTCTCTTAACCAGGTAAAATAGAAATCTGCAAGGGGACTAGCCAGGTCAAGGATCTGTTTTTCCAGAGCCTCTTTTCCTTTCGAACGGACAAAGGTGTCAGGGTCTTCTCCTTTGGGCAAGAAGGCACCGAGCCCTAACAGGCCGCCTTCGATGAAAATCTCAAGGCTCCGGGCCGCGGCCTTTCTTCCCGCCTCGTCGCCGTCGAAAAGAACAATGATTTTTTTCGTGTAGCGTCCCAGCATGCGCACGTGGTCCGGCGTCAGCGCGGTGCCGAGCGTCGCCACCGCGTCGGCGACGCCGAACTGCGCCAGGGCGACGACGTCTAAGTATCCTTCCACGACCAGGACGCGGTCCGTCTCGCGAATCCGCTCCCTGGCCTGGTATAGACCGTACACGGTCGACCCCTTGCGAAACAGCGGCGTCTCGGCCGAGTTGAGATACTTGGGCATCCCCTGGCCGAGGACCCGGCCGCCGAAGCCGACGATTTTTCCCGCGGCGTCGGCGATCGGAAACATGACCCGGCCGAAGAATTTTTCTCCGTAGCGCTCCCCGCCCCGGTCGCTCAAGAGTCCCAGGCGGATCGCGTCCTTCAGCGAGAGCCCTTCTTTTTTAAGGAAGGCGGCAAGACCCTGACCGGTCTCGGGCGCATAGCCGAGATCGAAGCGGCGCGCCGTTGGCTCATCAACCCCGCGCGACTTGAGATACTGGAGCGCGCGTCTCCCCTCGCCCTGGCCGAAGAGGAGCCCATGAAAATAGGCCGCCGCTCTTTCGTTCAAACGATAAAGAGATTCTCTCTGCTCGGCGTCTCTTCTCGCGCCGGGCGCCTGGAGCCGCTCGACGACGATTCCATAGCGCTTGCCGACCCGCTCCACCGCCTCGGGGAAGCTCAGATGATCGTACTGCATCAGGAAATGGAAAACGCTCCCTCCCGCGCCGCAGCCGAAGCAGTGAAAGATGCCTTTTTCCTCGTTGACGGTAAAGGAAGGAGTCTTTTCGGAGTGAAACGGGCAGAGCCCGAGATGATTGCGGCCGGTTTTCTTGAGGGTCAGATAGTCCGAGATCACCTCCACGATGGAAGCGCGATCGCGGATCTCGATGATCTTTTCTTCCGGGATCATGAGGCGCGTCTACTCTAAAGCACTCACGCTCGCTCGCGACTCTTTCGGCCCCAGCAGCTTGGTCTTGCTCAATTCGACGAGTTCCGCGGCCAACTGATTGAACGCGGGAACGAGATACGAATGGCCGATCTTCTCCTTCGCCTTTCCCGAAATCAAGGGCGTCGACGTCAGAAAAAAAATCGCCAGCGCCATGATCGCGGCGCCCTTTCCCGCTCCCAGAACGACGCCCCCGATCCGGTTGATCCCTTGAAGGAAAAGGAGCGATGCGGAGCGATGAAGCAGCCAACCGATCAGATTTAAGCTGAAATAAGTCAAAAAGAAAAGGGCCACAAACGTCAGGGCGCGCAAAAAAATGAAAGAGGATTTCCAGCTCTCCGCCCACAGCGCGGCGACAGGTTGCTCGTAGCGCACCGCGATCATCAAGCCGGCGAAAAGCCCCAGCAGAGAGAACGCCTCGCGGAACAACCCTTTGAAGTAACCTCTCAGTGCGAAGAGCGAGAGCAGGACGAGCAGGATCGGATCGACGATATTCACCGGCGGGTTACTTCCAGCAATGGCAACGGTCGCGCGTCATCCGACTCAGAGCGTCCCGGCGTTGCCTATTACGGCGCGCTCAAGATCTCTTTGGCCAGCTCGCTCACCCGCCTGCCGTCGGAGCGGCCGGTGACTTTAGGCATGAGCTGCTTCATCACGCGTCCGAGGTCCTGGAGACCCTTGGCGCCCACCTCTTCGATGGAGCTTCGGATCAGCGCACGGACCTCTTCCTCGCTGAGCGACTCGGGAAGAAAGCGGCGCAGGACCGCGAGCTCGGCTTCCTCCTGCCGAAGCAGATCGGTCCGGCCGCCCTTGCGAAAAAACTCGATCGATTCCTGGCGCTGCTTGCAAAGAGTGGCGACGGTCTTGAGAATCTCATCCGGGCTGAGCTCGCGGCGCTGTTTGATCTCTTCGTTATGAAGGGCCGATAACAAAAGCCTGAGCGTGGACAGGACGACGCGGTCGCCGCTCTTCATCGCGGCTTTCATCCCGTCTTGAATTTCAGACTTGAGTCCCACGCTTTGTGAACAGAGCGCGCGGCGGCGCTTAAAAGTAGTGACTCCGCGCCCGGCGCAAGGCCCTTTTTTTCGCCGCTATCGCTTTCTTCTTGCGCTTGACGCTGGGCTTTTCGTAGTGCTCTCGCTTGCGCAGCTCGGCCAGGATGCCGGCTTTCTCGCACAGTTTTTTAAAGCGCCGAATGGCGCTCTCGATGGACTCGTTATCTCGAACTCGTATTCCCGTCATAGTGTATGGATCACCCCCCACTCGAACCACCGCCGCTTCTCCTCAACTCAGCAATTTTATCCGAATCGCGTTCCAAGTCAAGCAAAAGAGCGTTGGCTGCGGAGCATTTTTTCCTTGTGGAACCGTCCGCGGCCCGTATGAAACCCCGACACGCTCCGATGAGAAACGAGCCCATACAGCCTTGCATGGAATGAAGGCTTTTCAACGCTATGACTCGAAGCAGCTATGGATCCGAACTCATGCGCGTAGGGAATGGCGCAGAGCGACCGCGCGGGGGTGCGACGTTGTGCCAAGAATTGCCTAAACCAGACCGTATTTGCCAGGAAGATACCCGAAAGTAAGGAGCTTTGAATTGGCGCAGAGGAAAGGACGAAGTCGCCTCACCTTCTCTTTTGCCTGATCTTCCAAAATTTCTCGGGGAAATCCGAGATGATCCCGTCGACGCCGAGGGCGAGGAATTTTTCCATCTCGCGGAGGTCGTTGACCGTCCAGACGAGAGTCTTGAGGCCGATCCCGGCCGCGCGCTCGAGGACAGGCGGCGTCGCCAGCTCTTTTTGAATGTGCAGCGACTCGGCGCCGATCTCGCGCGCGAGCTGGAACGGGTTGTCTTTAATCTCATTCGCGTGCAGAACTCCGATCCGCGCGTCGGGCGCCAGCTCGCGCAGGCGCCGGAGCACGCGATTGTCGAGGCAAGAAAGAACCGAGCGCTCCAGGTAATCGTAGTGGCTCAAGATGAAGAGCAACTGAAGCTCGATTGCCGAAGCGCCCGGTTTCCCGGCTTTGATATCCAGGTTGAGATCGACCTTGCCGTCAATAATATCGAGCGCCTCTTCCAGAGTAAGAATGCGCTCGCCTTTGAACGACTTCTTGAACCAACCGCCGACGTCGAGCTTCTTAAGCTCGGCGAGAGTCTTTCCCCGGACGGTGCCTTTCGCCCGCGCGGTGCGCCGGAGCTTCTCGTCGTGAAAGACGACGATGTGGCCGTCTTTCGAGAGCTGGCAATCCAGCTCGATCATGTCGGCTTCGGCTTCGAGCGCCTTCTCGATCGCGGCGCGCGTGTTCTCCGGGTAGGAGCCGGAGCTGCCGCGGTGCGCCACTCTGATAAACGTCGCCATGCTCAATCGGTCTTTCTAAGGTAAATAAAAAATTCCTTGTTGCCCTTCGGCCCGACGAGCGGCGACTCGACGACGCCGATGACTTGAAGTTGCAGCGAGACCGCCGCCGCCCGGATTTCTCCGATCACTCTCTCATGTTCCTCGCGCCGGCGCACGACGCCGCCCTTGCCGACTTTCCCTTTGCCGACCTCGAATTGCGGCTTGATCAAAGCAACGATTTCGCCCCTGGGAGCGAGCAGATTGCGAACGGAGGGGAGAACTAAGCGGAGCGAGACAAAGGAGGCGTCGATGGTTGCGAGCTCGGCCGGCTCGGCCAGCTCGCCGGGCTCGAGGTGGCGGATATTGGTTTTTTCTCGGACGACGACGCGCGGATCGTTTCTTAGTTTCCAATCGAGCTGGCCGTAGCCCACGTCCACCGCGTAAACGCGCCGCGCGCCGAAGGCGAGCAGGCAATCGGTAAAGCCGCCGGTCGAAGCGCCCACGTCGAGCGCGATCTTATCCTTAACGTCGATCGAGAAATGTCCGAGCGCTCCTTCCAGCTTGACGCCGCCGCGGCTCACGTAGGGCATCGCCTTGCCCCTAAGCCGGATAAGAGAACCCGCGTCGATCAAGCTGCCGGCCTTGGCGAACGGCCGGTCATCGACCAGCACCTCGCCGGCAAGAATGCGCCTGCGGCCTTCTTCCCGGCTCGCGACCAGCCCGCGCTCGACCAGGAGTTTATCTAAGCGCTCCCTCTTTCCCATCCCTCCTTTTTTCTCTTCTTCTCTCCCCGAACCATGCGGAGAGCCGCGTGCGCGATGGCGTCCTTGTCGATGCCGCAGATCTTTCTTAGCTCGTCCTGAGTCCCATGCGGGATAAACTTGTCCGGAACGCCCAAACGCCGGACGCCGACGCCCGTCATTCCCTCGTCGGCTAAAAGCTCCACGATCGCACTGCCGAAGCCGCCCTGCACGACGTGATCTTCGACGGTGATCGCGCACCGAACCCGGGCCAGAAGATCGAGGAGCAGCTCGCGATCGAGCGGTTTTACGAAGCGCGCGTTGACTACCGCGGCGTCGATGCCGAGAGGAGCAACGTCCTGAGCGGCTCTCAGCGCCGGCAGTACAGTATTGCCGACGGCGAGAATGACGATGTCTTTCCCTGGTTTCAGCAGCTCTCCTTTGCCGATCTCCAGCGGGCGGATCTCCTTGTCGATTTCCACTCCGGCGCCCTCGCCGCGCGGATAACGAAGCGCGATCGGTCCGTCATGATCGATCGCCGTCTTGAGCATGCTTCTCAGCTCGTTTTCGTCCTTCGGCGCCATCACCGCCATATTGGGTATCGATCGGAGATAGGCGAAGTCGAAAACGCCGTGATGCGTCGGGCCGTCGGCGCCGACCAGGCCGCCGCGGTCGAGCGCGAAGACGACGTGCAGGTTTTGCAGGCACACGTCGTGGAGAATTTCGTCGTAGCCGCGCTGGAGGAAAGTGGAATATATCGCCACGACCGGAATCCAGCCCTCTGTCGCCAATCCCGCAGCAAAGGTCACCGCGTGCTGCTCCGCGATGCCGACGTCGTAGGAGCGGTCGGGGATTTCGCGCGACAGTTTGTCGATGCCGGTGCCGCTCCCCATCGCCGCCGTGATGCCCACGACCTTGGGATTTTCTTTGGCGAGCCGGATGAGCGCGTCGGCGAAAACGTCGGTGTAGCTTGGAATAGGCCCCTTGGCTTTTTTAGGCTTGCCGGTGAGCACGTGAAAGGGCGTCACGCTGTGATACTTGATCGGGTCCTCTTCCGCCGGCCCGTATCCTTTCCCTTTTCTCGTGATCACGTGAATGAGGGTCGGGTGGTCGATTTTTTTGACGTTGTGAAATGTCTGAATCATCTCCGCCAGGTTGTAGCCGTCGATCGGACCGACGTACTGGAAGCCCAGGGCTTCGAAGAGAAAACCCGGCGTGACCAGACCGAGAAACGATTCCTTGAGCTTACGCGCGACCTGATAAAGATTTTCTCCGACCTTGGGGAGCGTGCGCATGAGGTGACCGAGGTTGTGCTGCAGCCGAACGGCTAGGTCGGTCGTCAGTTGCTTGCTGAGAAAGGAAGAGAAGGCACCGACGCGCGGGTCGATGAAGATCTCGTTGTCGTTCAGCACCACGATCAAGTCCTTGCCGAGATGCCCCGCCTGGTTCAGCCCTTCGAAGGTCAAGCCGGCGCTCAAGCCGCCGTCGCTGATGACCGAGACGACTTTATGGCTCGCGCCCGAGAGCGACTTCGCCGCCACCATTCCCAACGCGGCCGAGACCGACGTGCCCGCGTGTCCGGCGCCGAAGACGTCGTACTCGCTCTCGTCGCGGCTCAAAAATCCGCTGAGGCCGCCGAGCTGCCGGATGGTCGAGAGCTTCTCGCGCCGGCCGCAAATCAGCTTGTGGGCGTAACCCTGGTGTCCGGTGTCCCAGACGATGCGGTCGCGCGGCGTGTCGAACGCGTAGTGGAGCGCGAGCGTCAGCTCCACCGCGCCGAGAGTGGAGGCGAGATGGCCTCCGACCTCGGAGACAACCGAAAGAATCTCCTCGCGCACCTCTTCAGCTAGAGCGGGAAGTTCTTCGATCGCAAGCTTCCGGAGATCTTCGGGAGCATGAATCGTGTCGAGCAGCTTGGACATCTTTAATGAGAGTGCTGAGCGATGAGCGCTGAGGATTGAGTGGTCTTTTTCATTCCGCCCTCAGTCCTCATAGCTCAGTCCTCAGCACTGGTGTTTTTTTACAACGCTCGTTCCACAATGATGCGCGCGATTCCTCTGAGCGGGTCAGCATTTTTACCAAATACGTCGATTTCCTTCAAGCATCGGCGCAGCAGCTCGGCGAGCCGGCTCTTGGCCGCGCCGATTCCCGCCACCGCCGGGTAGGTCGCCTTTTTTTTTCCGTTGCCGTCGACGCCCGCGTGGTCGGCCACGTCCATGATGTCATCCGCGATCTGAAATGCCAAGCCCAAAAACTTCGCGTAGCGGGTGACCCGGAGGAGGTCTTTCGGCTTCGCCCCCGCGATGATCGCCCCGATCCGGACCGGGGTGAGGATCAACGCCCCGGTCTTCAGTGCGTGAATGCGCTCGACGGTGGCGAGATCTATCTCTTTGCCCTCGGCTTCGAGATCCACCGCCTGGCCTCCGACCATGCCGCCGACCCCGGCGGCGTGAGCGATCTCATGGATCAGCTCCAGGATTAAACCCGGCTCGACCGAGCGAACGACTCGCGGCCTGGTCATCAAGTCAAATGCCTCGGTGAGCAGCGCGTCGCCGGCCAAGAGAGCGATTCCTTCGCCGAACTTTTTATGACTTGCCGGCGCGCCCCTTCTAAAATCGTCGTCGTCGAGAGCCGGAAGATCGTCGTGGATGATCGAATAGGTGTGGATCATCTCCAGCGCGCAGGCAAAAGGCAGCAGCGCCTTATGCTCACCGCCGAACATCTCTCCCGCGGCCAACGTCAGAATCGGGCGCAGCCGCTTCCCGCCGGAGAACAGCCCGTAGCGCATTGCCTGGTGAATCGTTTGGGGATGCTGTTTTGATTCTTTCAGATAGCGGTCCAGGCTGCGGTCGATCAGGGCGCTCCGCTTTTTTAAATAATCTTGGATGTCGAACGAGGACACCGGCTCAACGCTCCTCGTCCTCCGGATCTTCGTCCACCGCCTCGTCAAGAGCCTTCAATTGGAGCTTGCCGTCTTTATCTTTGACCAGGAGCTCGATTTTCTTTTCGACCTCGGTCAATTTCTGGTTGCAGAATTTAACCAGGCCGACGCCCTCTTCGAAGGCCGCCAGCGAGTCCTCCAGGGAAAGCTCGCCCGACTCCAGGCGCTCCACGACTTTCTCCAGCTCCTCGATCGCCTCTTCGAACTTCTTCTTCTCTTGTTCCTTCTTCGCCATCCGTTTTTCCGATTCTAACAGGTTGCTGAAAAAAGATTTTTCGTGCTTCGACAAGCTCAGCACGAACGGAATTCTTCAACGATTTCAATATCTGCACCGTTCGCCCTGAGCGTGTCGAAGGGTGAACGGTGGGTTTTTCAGCAACCTGCTAATTGTTCTCGTTTCGAATTTCATTCACCTCTGCGGTGAAATAATTGCCGAGGTGAATTCTCGTATACCGCGAGTCCTCATGCCTATTGCCTACTGCCTCTCGCCTTCTTCGAGCGTGAGCAGCTCCATCGGATCGATGCGCGCGCCGTTCAGACGCGCGCCCCAGTGGAGATGCGGGCCGGTGACGCGGCCGGTCATGCCGACGAGCCCGATCACCTCGCCTTTGCGGACTTGGGCATTTTTCTCGGCGCGAAATTCTGAAAGATGAAAGTACAGGGTGTAAAGTCCGCCGCCGTGATCCAGCACCAGGCTCTTGCCGCTGAAGAAAAAATCGTCTTCGAGCACGACGCGGCCGCTGTTCGCCGCCACGACTTCGGCGCCCAACGCGGCCCTCAAGTCCACGCCGGTGTGCGGCGCCCGGGCGATGCCGTTGATCACCCGGCGGAAGCCGAAATGAGAACTGATTTCTCCCGGCACCGGCGCCGCGAAAGCGCCCTCCCATAGACGGCCGGCGCTATGAATTTTCCAAAGACGTTCCAATATCGCCTGTTCCTTTTCTATCCGCTTTAACGTCGCGCTATCGAAAGTATCCGAAGCCGGCGGAACGGAAAACGTTTCCCTGGGGAATTCTTTGGCTCTGACGTAAGCGGTCAACCGCTTCGCCCATTTCTCTTCGCTGCCGGTGCTTATTTCCACGGCGAAGTTCAAAACTTTAGGCCGGTGCTCCAGATCGACGCCCCAGAAAGCGGAAAAGACCCCTTCCCGCCCGCGAACGAACGGCAAATCGCGATCCGGTAGAATCGCTCTTGCCCCCGCGATATCCCTGCCCCAAGCCTTGATGTGGAGAATCCCGCCTTGAGAAACCTCCACCGGTTCCAGGCTAAGAACCAACCGGGGCTCGCCGGCAAGAGCGTCGCCGGCGAGGAGCCACAAAAAAACGGCCAGGACGGTCGCCGATCTCATTCCTTCTCTTCGACCGCGCAGAGCGCTTTGCCGCGGGCGAAAGTTACCCGCAGTCGATCGCCGACGGCGACCGCGGCGCTGTCTTTCACGATCGAGCCTTCGGGCATTTTGTGCGCGATGCTGTAGCCGCGCTCCAGGACGGCGAGCGGACTCAGGCCGCCGAGCCGCTCCGAGCCGTGCGCCAGCCGCTGCCGCAAGCGGACGAGCCGGTCTTGAAAGCGGCGCCACAAGTTGAGCGAGAGTTCGTCGAGAAGCATCTGATTCTCACTCAGCCGGCGCCGCGGATCGCTCAATCGCCGCGCCAAACTTCTGAGCGCGTCGCGCTCGGTTTCGATTTTGCTTTGAATGCAGCGGAGGAAGCGGGCCCCGAGGACGAGGACCTGCTCGATCAGATCATCCCTCCGCCCCACCACCATCTCCGCCGCCGCCGTCGGCGTCGGCGCGCGATGATCGGCGACGAAATCGGCGATCGTGAAGTCCACCTCGTGGCCGACCGCTGAGATGACCGGAACCGGCGCGGCATAAATCGCCCGCGCGACAATTTCTTCGTTGAAGGCCCAGAGATCCTCCAACGAGCCGCCGCCGCGGCTGACGATCATGACTTCGACGAGCCCGGAGCCGCCAAGCTCCGCGATGCCTTGCGCAATCTCCGCGGCGGCGCCATCGCCCTGTACTTTGACCGGCCGGACGACCACCCGCCGCTCGGGAAAGCGGTCGTCGAGAATGCGCAGCATGTCGCTGAGCGCCGCGCCGTGGAGCGAGGTAACGATGCCGATCGAGCAGGGTAAAAACGGCAGCGGTCTTTTTCTTTCCGCGGCGAAGAGTCCCTCCGTGCCCAGCCGCTTCTTCAGTTGCTCGAAGGCGAGGTAGAGGGCGCCCTTGCCCCTCGGCTCCATGATCTCGACGTAGAGCTGCAAGTCGCCGCGCGCGGCGTAGAGGCTCACGCGGCCGAAACAGAGCACCTCCATGCCGTCTTCGGGTTGAAACGCGAGCTTCACTCCCTGGCGGCGGAACATGACGACGCCGATCTGGCTCTTGTCGTCCTTGAGGGTAAAGTAGAGGTGGCCCGAAGGCGGGACGCGAAAATTGGAGATCTCGCCCACCACCCACACATCTTCCAGCCCGCGCTCGAGAGTGCCTTTGATGATTTGAGAGAGCTCGCTGACGGTGAGACAGGCGCCGAGCTCGTCGGAGAAGAGCGGCAGGTCGCTTTCCCTTTTTCCTTCTCCCATGGAAACACTATAAAACAATTAGCCCTCCGGGGGGAGGGCTAATGCATTGTGGCTTATCGTTTAGCGGTATGTCGGCGGCTGTTCGTAGCGACGGCCATCAGCCCTTTTGCAGCACCAGTTGTTTGAAGACGTCCCAGCCTTTCAACAGTTCCAGGGCGCGCCGCAGTTGGACGTCGTTTTCCGCGGTCTCACTCGGCGACGGCGGCTGCACCACTTTCTCGCTTTCCTTGTCCTTCTCGTTCGTCTTCAGCTGCTCTTTTTGGTTTTGCTCCTTCTCCTTCTGCTCTTGCAGGCGCTGCTGGTTTTGCAGGTGGCCCGGGAGATTCTCTTCCCTCAGGCTGGGGCGGCTCTTTTCCTCGACCTTTGTCTCTATCGGCGCGCTCGGGTTGTCGATGATGATATCGGGCGCGATGCCCGTCGCCTGAATCGAGCGGCCTTTGGGCGTGAAGTAACGCGCCGTCGTCAGGCGGAGCGCCGAGTTGTCGTCGAGAGGAAGAATCGTCTGGACGGAACCTTTGCCGAAAGTCTTGGTCCCCAAAATAATGGCCCGCTTGTGATCCTGCAGCGCGCCGGCCACGATCTCCGAGGCGCTGGCGCTGCCGCCGTTCACCAGAACGACGATCGGAAAATTACTCCAGGTGCCGTCCTTGTGGGCGAAATATTTCTGCCTCTGAGATTCCAGCCGCCCTTCGGTGTAAACGATCATTCCGGAATCCAAAAACATGTCGGAAACCCTGACGGCCTGAGTGAGGAGCCCGCCCGGGTTGTTGCGCATGTCGAGCACCAGCCCTTTGAGACCGCCTTTTTCCTGACTGAGCTTTTCGAGGGAACGTTGCAGGTCGCGGTCGGTGCGCTCCTGGAACTGGGCCAGCCGGACATAGCCGTAGCCCTCTTCGAGCACGCGGCTGCGGACGCTCTGCACCCGGATGGTGTCGCGCACGAGGTTGAAGTTCAGCAATTCGGCAACGCCCTCGCGCTTGACCGAAATGGTGATTTTAGAGCCTTTGGTGCCGCGCATTCGCTTGACCGCCTCGACCAGGGTCATATCTTTGGTGAACTCGTCTTCGATCTTGATGATCTGGTCGCCGGCCTTGACCCCCGCCTTGGATGCGGGTGTGTCTTCGATCGGCGAGACCACGGTGAGAACACCGTTCCGGACCGTAATCTCGATTCCCAGGCCGCCGAACCTTCCCGCCGTGTCCATCTGGAGATCCTTGTAAAGGTCGGGCGTCAGGTAAGCGCTGTGCGGATCGAGCGAGTTCAGCATTCCGTTGATCGCGCCGTTGACGAGGTCCTTGGAGTTGACGTCGTCGACGTAGTTCTTTTTGACGATGGACAGGATGCTGGTGAATGTCTCGAGGCTCTCGTATTCCTCGCGCGGGATGGCCGAAACGTTCGTTACGACCTGCCCGCTGAAAACGAAAACCAGGCCGAGGCAAAACAGGGCCAAAAGAAACGAAGACCGATGTTTTCTAACCAACTTCATGGGGCTCTCCTGAGAAAAAGATTGCAACAGAGGCTTAATGTATATCAAAGAAGAAAAAATTGCCAATCATTTTCGGGTCCGTTTGCCGGCAAAGTAACGGGTGCCAGGTAGTAGGGGGGTAATGGAACAACGGAGTTATGGACTAAGAATCCAGTACTCCAATACTCCAGTACTCCAAACCTTCACTTTTTAAACCACGGCGCCGGGTCCACGGGCCGTCCATCCTTGCGGATCTCGAAGTAAAGCCGCGCTCCGGCGAGCGAATCGCTGTCGCCGACCAGGGCTATGGGCTCGCCTTTGCGGACCGGGTCGCCGGATTTTTTGAACAGCTCCGCCAGGTGCGCGTAGATCGTGTAGTAGCGCTGGCCGTGATCGACGATCATCATCCTGCCATAGCCCGAAAAGCGGTCGGCGAAGACGACTTTACCCGCCTCGACGGCCCTGACCTCTTCGCCGACCGGCGCATCGATGTCGATGCCTTTGCGAAACAGCTCGGCGGAAAACTCCGGGTGCTGGGTCTTGCCGAACGCTCCCGAGACCGCGCCGCGCACCGGGTATTCCAGCTTGCCCCGCATCGCTTCAAAACCGGAGCCCGCGGGAGCTTCCTTTGGAAGGGAGGCGGACCGCCGGCTGATTTCGTCCATCATTTTCTGCAGCCTGTGAGCCGCCTGCTCCAGCTCCTTCAGCGCGCGCTGGCGCGTCTCCTTTTCGCGGCGCAGGCTCGCGAGCATCTCCTGCTTCTTTTGCCGGTCGAGCCGGATGCCCTCCTTGATGTCCGTCAGCGATTTTCTTTGCCGGGCGACCTCTTCTTTTTTTTGCTCCAGCTCTTTTCGCAGGATCTGCTGGCGCCCGGACTCGTCGCTCAACCGATCGACCAGCGCGCGATCGTAGTCGAGAGTTATCTTGAGATAGTGTCTCCGCTGCATCAGCTCGGCCAACGAGCCCGCGCCGTCCAGCAGGACAAACGGGCTTCCAGTCCGCTGCCACTTATAAAGCGCCCGCGACCGCTGCCGCAACAGATCTCGGCGCACGTCGATCGAAGAATTGAGCCGCCGCGCCTCCGCTTCCTTTTTCTTGATGTCCGCTTGAACCGACTCGAGAGCGGCGTTGACTCTTTTCAGCTCCTTATTTTTCTTGTCCAGCTCACCGTCGATCTTCGCCAGGATCTCCAGGACCGAGCCCTCTTTCTTCTTCACCTGGGTGATTCCCTGCCGCTCCTTCTCCATCTTCTTCTTGATTCCTTCCAGCTCCCGCTCGGCCTCCGCGGCGAGGGCAGGCGCGCCCGGAAGAAAAATTGGACTCATTGCAAAATGAAAACTGCAAAGTGTAAAAGTCAAAAAGAGCAGATGTTTCTTTCTTTCAATTTGCATTTTGAAATTTGAATTCTGCATTTTGCATTGGCGCGCCCCCGGGCGCGCAGCTCGTCATCTCGGCAGAAACCGGCTGATAGAAAAAAAACCGGCGAACGCGCCCATGACCCAACCCAGACAAAACAGCAGCGCCATGCTTTCCGGCGCGAGGAAGCGAAGCCCGTCGCGCGCCGTAAAGACGGCTAGAGTCTGAGGAAGCTCGGCCTGCAACAAAAGAAACGCCAGCCAGAGCGCGACGAGCGACAGCGCGGCGCCGAAGAGCCCCTGAAGCATCCCCTCGATCACAAACGGCATCTTGACGACTCCGGCCGGCGCGCCCACGAGCTGCATGATCTCGATCTCCTCCCGGCGCGCCACGATGGCGAGCTTGACGGTGTTGACGACGATCAAGAGCGTCGCGAGAAAAAGAAATCCGCCGAGGATCCACTTCGCCCATTCGATTCCGATCATGAGCGCAGTGAAGTTTTCTGTCCATTCCTGCGGGTATTCCACTTCGTCGATCGCCTTTTCCGCGCGCAGCCGCTCGACCGCGCCGGCTACAGAATCGTGATCGCGATGGCCCGGCTTGAGAGCGATCTCCAGCGACGCCGGCAGCGTATCGGCGGACAATCCTTCGAGCACTCCGGATTGCGAGCCGAGCGATTTCTTGAAGCTCTCCCACGCCTCGCGCTGCGAGATAAAGCGGACGCTTTCGATTTCCGGATAGGCGCGGACGCGCTGGACGAGAGACTCGGCTTCGGACGCGGCGAGGCGATTGCCCAGGTAAGCAAAGATATGAATCCGGCTCCCCCACCCCCGGAACAGGCCCTGAAGATTTTCCTGAGCGAGGAGAAAGCCGCCAAAAATGAAAAGCGTCATCGCCATGGTGCCGGAGGTGAGGAGATGGGTCGAGAGCACCTCCTGAAAGCTCCTAAACACCCGGCGAAACACGAACAAGACCTGAGATATTTTCATCGCCAGGCCTCCGCCGCGAGCTTCGGCTCGCCGAGCAAACGGCCATGTTGGAGCATGACCACCCGGTGACGGAATCGCTTGAAAATCTCCGCGTCGTGAGTCGCGATCACGACCGTGGCGCCTTGCTGGTGGATTCGATTAAAAAGCCGCATCGTTTCCTCCGCGACTTCGGAGTCGAGATTCCCGGTGGGCTCGTCGGCCAGAACCAGAAGCGGATCGTTGACCAACGCCCGGGCAATGGCGACTCTCTGTTGCTCGCCGCCGGACAGCATCGCCGGCCTGGCGTCGTGTTTGTCCTTGAGTCCCAGCTCGCGCAGCAGGTTGAAGGCCTTCTTGCGGCTTTCACGCGCCGGGGTTCCGACCACCTCCGCGGCCAGAGCGACGTTGTCCAAGACCGTCATTGTGGACAACAGCCGGAATTCCTGAAAGACGAGACCGATCTCCTGGCGCAGCCGGGCGACGCCGCCCGCGTTCAGACGGCCAACGTTCCGGCCGTTGATGACGATTTGTCCGTCGGTGGCTTCTTCCCCGCGAAAGAGGAGCTTCAGCAGCGTCGTCTTGCCGGCGCCGCTGGGGCCGTTGATAAATACGAACTCACCTTTTGTAATCTCCAGGTCGATATCGACGAGCGCGGGATAATTGGGCGGGTAGATCTTCGAGACGCGAAACAGACGGATCATTCAATCTGCCAGCGCGGCCCGGGGGAAATAGGGCAAAAATGCCTTGACACCCCCCTGAGCGACTGTTAGATTCGTTGAAAACAATGGGATAAGTGTTGCTTATCTTAGGTTATGTCCATCCAACTTACAAGCGTCCGGCAGAATCCTCAGCCAAAAATGAATCCCGCCCAAGATCGCGTCATCGATAAGCTCAGGATCGTTCTGATCAAGCCCTCCAAGTACGACGACGACGGCTACGTCATTCGCTTCTGGCGCGGGGTTCTCCCCAGCAATACCCTCAACGTTCTCCACGGGTTGACCGAAGACGTGAAGCAGCGCCGGGCTCTCGGTGACATCGACCTCGAAGTCGTGACGTTCGACGAGACGGCGGAAAAATTGCCGGTCAAAAAAATCATTCGCTGGAGCCGCCGCACCGGCACCAAGCTGCTCGTCTGCCTCGTCGGCGTCCAGACCAACCAGTTTCCGCGCGCCTTCGACCTGGCCAAGCGGTTCCGCGCGCACGGCATCGACGTCATGATGGGCGGCTTTCATACCAGCGGGACCGTCTCGATGCTGGGCGATCAGGAGCCCGATATTCAGGAGCTTTTCCGCGAGGGTATCACCGCAATTTCCGGCGAGGTGGAAGGAAAATGGGAGGGTATCCTCGCCGATTGCCTCGCCGGCCAACTGAAGCCCCTCTACCATTACGCCGGGGACCTGCAAAACCTCGTGGACATCGGCGACGCGCCGCTGCCGGTGACGAGTCCGAAGACGATGAAGCACTTCGCCCAGCCGGCCTTCGGCACGGCGGACACCTCGAGAGGCTGTCCCTTCGCCTGCTCGTTCTGCACGATCATCAACGTCCAGGGGCGCAAGATGCGCGAGCGCAGCCCGGAGAGCATCGCCGCGATGGCGCGGAGAAATTATCACGAGCACGGTGTGACTTTTTACTTCTTTACCGACGACAACTTCGCGCGCAAGAAACTCTGGCGCGAAACCTTTGAGGCGATCATCAAGCTCCGGGAAGAAGGTATCAAGATCTCCTTCATGATGCAGGTGGACCTCGCCAAGAAGCCCAAGGACTTCGTTGCGCTCGCCGCCAAGGCGGGCTGCTCGCAGGTCTTTATCGGCATGGAGAGCGTCAATCCGGAGAATCTCAAGGCCGAAGGCAAGGCGCAAAACAAAGTCGAAGAGTACCAGGGCATCATCAAGGAATGGCACGACGCCGGCATCGTGGTTCATACCGGCTACATCATCGGCCTTCCCTGGGACACGAAGGAAGGCGTGAAGCGCGACGCCGAGTATTTGATGAACGTGATCCAGCCGGATCAGGCTTCATTCTTCATGCTGACGCCGCTGCCGGGCTCGCAAGACCACAAAGAGATGAAGCAGCGCGGCGAGTGGATGGACCCGGATTTCAACAAACGCGACTCCTTTCACGCCACCATTCATCATCCGCACATGAACGCGGAGGAATGGACGCGGGCCTACGAGGACGCCTGGAAAGCGTTCTACAGCAAGGAGAACATGATTCGCGTTCTCTCCCGCTGGAGCCACAAGCCCAGGGCCTACTGGAACCTCATGTCGGTCTTCTTCTGGTACAAGAACGCGGCGTTGATCGAAAAGGAGCACCCGATGATCGCGGGCTTTTTCCGGCTAAAAGACCGGACCGCGCGCCGTCCCGGATTTGCCGTCGATCCTCTGCCGGTCCACATGTGGAAGCGCTCCAAAGAAATCGCCCGTCTTTTCATCTCGTGGGCCAAGTTTTTCAAAGAGATGGAAGAAGTCTGGCTCCAGACGCGGAAAAAAAGCGACCGGGAAGAGCGCTGGCTGGAAGAGATTCAGAGGATTCAGGGCGAGATCTGGCAGTCGCTCAAGATCGCCGAATGGCAACAAACCTACAACAATGCCAAGGCGGCGCTGCCCGCCAAGGCCAAAGCCCTGCTCGACCCGTTTGAAGAATTGTCCTCGAAGGTCCTGGTCAGCCGTGACGACTTGAATTCATTCCTGCGGAAGTGGGCGAGGCTACCGAAGCGCCTGCAAAAATTGCGCAACCGTGTTGGGTACGACGGCGAAGCCGCGCGCCGGCTGGAAGAAATGTCGCGCATCCACAATACCGCGTGGGCGGGAAGAAAAATTCAGGAATGGCAGGAGGCTTACACGCGCCTGCGAAAAGTTCTCCCGTCCAAATTCAGCCTGCCGCAAATGAAGTTCGATGCCTTTACCAACCGCGCCTTTTATTCCCGCCAGGACCTGCAGAAGTTTTGGGCCGCGAACGTGGACCATCTGAAAGGCATGCGGCTCTGGAAGGTCCGCCCGTGGAAGCTGGTAAAATATCTCGCCAAAGATTTTTTCATTAGCACGTCCTTCGCCTCATCCTTCAAGTCCGCCACCCGGTCGCAATACTAATTTCCTCCGTTTTAATTTCCTTCTCTCTTAGAGATTTATTCAGCCGTGACTGTAGGGTTGGGCTGTGATAATATGTGCTAGGAGTTGATGGAAGGTTGTATGGCCCGACCAGATTTACTGAAAAAATTAAAGGAACTGACGCCGGCCGAACGGCTCAGCGTTGCGGAGGCTGCTTTGCGTCTCGTTCGGGAAGATCTTCGGAAAACAACTCGCCCGGCAAAAGAAAAGAACCTCGCTAAGGCGGCAAAGGCTCTACTACCGGACTATAAGTCTAAGGGCGAGCTCACTGTCTTTACTGCGCTTGATGGCGAGGATTTTTGTGAAAAGGAAGTGAAATCTGGCTAATCAATTTGGACCCGACGATTGGCGCCGAGATCAAGAAAACCCGCCCGGCAGTCATCGTCAGCGATGACGCGATTGGAATCCTGCCGCTCAAAGTAATTGTCCCGATTACCGAATGGAAAGAACGCTATGCCGTGGCGCCTTGGATAGTCCGATTAGATCCCGACGGACAAAATGGGCTACAGAAGCCTTCTGCCGCCGACACATTTCAAGTCCGCTCGTTAGCCCAGGAAAGATTTGTGCGACGACTTGGAAAGCTCCCGGACCGTGTAATGGATTCAATCGCAAAAGCTCTCGCTGTAGTATTAAGCTTTGATATTTAAACGCATGCGCCTCGTGCAAAGTCCGACCGTGGAAGCTGTTAGATTCGAACACCGGCTTACCGAAGAAGTAGATAAAGTTAGCCATGAAATCACTAAGTTTAAAGCCGACCTCATTCGCTGGATGTTCATCTTCTGGGTCGGTCAGATCGGCGTAATCACCGGAATCCTGTTCGCGTTCTTCAAACGATAAGTCTTTCAGTCTTCTCCCTCAGCGCCTCCGCGGTGAGATACGAATTCCTTTTCACCACTGAGACACCGCGCGGCTACGCCGCAACCAAAGTAGAAACAGACATTTCACCACGAAGGTCTTAGCACACGAAATTTCTTCCCCTTGGCGTCCTTTGCGCCTTTGCGCGAGATAACGCATTTCGGTCCTTCTCTGTTATCGCGCCAAGATGCCAAGCTCGTAAAGTTTTACTTTCAGGCATAGTATTACGAAAGTCAAAAGTTATAAAGTTTACGAATCCTTCGTGGCCTTCGTGCGCTTCGTGGTGAGATCGTATTTTCTTGTCGATCCGGCAACTGAGGATTGGTGCGCAAGAAAATTTGCGCAAACCGCGAAAACTCTCAGGCATAGTATTACAAAGTCCGCAGGAGGGTTTGTTTTATTCCTGATCTCCGCGCCCTCAGCGCCTCCGCGGTGAAAATTCCTTGATTTTACTCTGTGCCCTCAGCGCCTCTGTGGTGAGATATCTTAAGGGTTAACCCAAACTCCGTTGTAAATACGCTCGACCTCCGGAATCGTCCGCGCCGCCTGCTCCGCCCTGAATCTTTCATCCGCTGTTTTTACATGGCCGTTGAGATAGGCCGTGTCGCCGATAAAAGCCACGCTCACCCCCATAACGTTCCACCTGCCGAAGGCTTCATGGATGTCTGCCTCGACCTTTCTCCACCGGGCCTCGACTTCTTCATACGATTCGGCCGGTTTTTCCCGGGGAAGAAACATGGCGTCGTCCCTTTTCACGTACACCACCGACTTGAGTTTGTTTGAGCGAACGATCAGCCAATCGCCCTCCGAGCCGACGACGTTGAGCCTGGCTCCCGACCCAACCTCGTCCACGACGGAAGCCGAATTATTCGGCCGTGACCGCACCGAAGTTCGCCGGATGGTCTGATAGATTCCCGGTTCCGCAGGCCGCCGTACAAACGGCCTCTCGGAAACCTTTGCCTGTCGCTGAGCGCGTGATGAAGTTTGAGGTTTGCTTGGAGAAATCTTCGCGCTAGGTTTTGCGGGCTTCTCTTGATCTTCGCTGATCTCAGGAAGGTCGGATGAAGATTCCGGCGGCGGCGTTGTTGGCTCCTGAGTCTGCGGGCGCGGCTCCTCCTGCCGCGAAGCCACATCGGGCGCCTCCGTCGATCCGGGATAGAAAACCCATTTCCCGACGAAGAAGACAAAAAGTGCTGCGACGATCACGGCGGCCGTCGCCATCAGCGCCTGACGAGTCATAGTTCTAGCTACGCGACTCCAGTTTACCAGACTTTAACTGCTTCATCGCCGCTTCAAGCACCTCCTCACTAATCCACCGCTTCTTCCCAAGCTGGATGATGCGGCTCTCCGCTGACCCGAGATCGAGAAGCTCCCGCCGATGAGCTTCCAACACCAACTCGAGACTTCGGAGACAAGTGATGCCTTTTACCCGGGCGACTTCCCACGCCCGCTCGTCATCTATCAGCACCACGTCTGCATCAAGTTCTTCCGCAAGGGCTAATGCTTGAGACTCCCCTGCTCCGAGCCGCTCCGCCAGGTAAAGTTTCAATTTCGCGTCTTCCTTGACAGCGATTCACGTTGGCGGGGTTCTACCCAGTGGGCCAAGGAGCGAAGTTTTTTAAGAACGGATTCTCTCTGGATCTTTGGAATCTGTAGTTTAGGCCGCCTAACCACCCGCTCGTATTCGTCAAATATCTCAGGCGAAAGAAAGAGAGCGACTCGTTTATTAAACGCGAGTTCGAGAAGCAAGGCGGGGATGCCTCTATCTGAGATGAGGCCGGAAACCACCACATTGGTGTCATAGACCGCCTTGAGCATGCAAGATCAGGAGGCTAGCTTCTCTCTCCGTTCCTCCCGCGCCGCTCGTATCTCCGCGTTGATTTCGTCCAGACTGAGCTTCGCGACACCGGTTCGACGCGCCTCTTTGCGAATTTTTCTGAGCGCGACCGGTTCTTTTATCTTGAGAACGCTGCGCACGAAATCCTCATACCCGAGGATGACAGCAGCGGCCTCTCCTTTGCGGGAGACCACAAACCGCTCTTTATTTCCTCTTACCCTTTTTAGAATCTCCCCGAATTCCTTCCGCGCGACTAAAGCGGGTATTGTTTTCACTTTTAAGACACCTCGTGCCATTATCGTCTCCTTTTCAGTTTACACTTCTCAATACGAAATATATCAAGCTTGCCGCACTCTTACAAAGCCGGCGCAAGAGAAACCAATGCCTTCACCGAGGCTCGGAGATGACGTCCAGCAGCGCGGGGAGCTTTGTCCCTTTCCCCTTAGGGTGGACACCGAAGCCCTGCGCAACCTTGGGAAAATCTACCACCGGGTCCGCTCACGTGCATGCCGATGCCGGCGTTCTCGACCGGCCGCTTGCGGATGGCCAGCCTTTTAACGGAGGCCGGGTGTTGCCGACGAATAAGTTGCATGATTTTTTAAAGTTCTGGAAGTGAAAAAGCGGTAACGAAACGCCTTCGGCCGATTTAATACGACGGAGACGAGGATAAGCTGGTGCCCGGTGATGAAGGGGATACGGGTTGCTTCGGGCATTATACGATAACCGTATAGCCTTCAGGAGCAACCGGTCCGGCAAAGAAAACGTAGGTCATCTTTTGAGGATTTCGCTCGCCAAAGCCACGGTTTACTTCCACCAGGTCCCGGCGGTTGTGGCTATGATCCAACACACGGCCAAAAAGAGGGCCTCTAACCTTGTCAACTTCTGTGACCTCAACGAGAACCCACTCGTTGGGATATCGCTGCTCGATTTCTGCGATGGAAAGCGCTTCCCCAAATTTAGATTTCATGGCTTCAAAAATTATACCACGATATCTTCAAAGGCAAGGCGGCTCTGGGAAGACCTTTTTGCCTCTCAAGGCCCAGAGGCGTGATCACCTGAATCCTCTTTGTATTCTCCAAGCGCTAAGTCTTTTAATCTTCCCTCTCAGCGCCTCGGCAGTGAGATATCCGATTTCACCGCAGAGACACGGAGTTTGCAGAGAGTTAGTGGAGACGCGCGGCGTTTTTTCTGAGGTTCTCGACCTGCCTGAGTATCTCGTCCGCGTCGGCTGCCTCGGGGGCGAGTCTGAGATACGTCTCAAAGTCATCGATCGCTTGGGAAAAGTGTTCGAGCTTAAGATAGAGCAAGCCGCGGTCGCGGATCTCTTGGGGCGAAGTCGGATCGATGATCACCAGACGCTCGGCCGTGGAGAGGGCTTTGGGGAAATCTTCCCGGCGCAGATAGATCGCCTTCAAGTTGTTCAGCATCCGCTGGATAATGTCTCTAGTCGATACCGGCGCGAGAAAATCAGGGTGGAAGGCGACCTTGCCGCCGTAGAGACGGTCGAGCATTCCTTGCAGCTCATCGGCCGTGCGAACTTCGCCGTTGTCGAAAGGGTCAATTACAATCTCGCCTTCGTCGCCGACGTACTTGACCAGAAAATGACCCGGGAAACCGATACCGTGCAGTTTTAGCTCGACCCTTCTGGCTACCTCCATATATAGGACGGAGAGCGTGATCGGTATGCCTTTCCGGCGCTCGATGACGTCGTTCAAAAAGCTATTTCTGGGATCGTAATAATCGTCCCGGTTGCCGCGATAGCCTTCTTGGGTAAAGAGGACCTGATTGAGGCAGGCGATCAGACGATAGGGGCTGTTTTCTCCAGCCGAGCGGTCGCGAGCCACAGCCGCAAGCTGATCCATCCGCGAGAGATACGTCTCGATCCGCAGGTCCGGATAGGTTTCCTGAGCGATGGCCAGAGCCGCGCGCCCGAGGTCGATCTTGTCGTCCGGAAGCGCAACGGCCGCGCGAAAATTCCTGTGGCGATCGTCCGCCATTCAAATTTCCTCTCATTTAGCCGATCATTAACTAAAATTTTTCCGTTTACGTCATTTGGGATGAGATCGAATGTTGAGCAAGTAATAAATATCGCCCTCAATTCGAAAATAAAAACGCCAATCGCCGTTTACCCGAGCCTGCCAGATGTCTTGGGCCTCATCGTATTTCTTAGCACGAAGTGAGGGGTGGCGCATGTTTTGGAGCAAAAGAGCCGCTTGTTTTTGAAAGAGCTTTTGAATATGCGGTGGGGCTTTGGCATAACTCCGTAAGAACTGCGGAGCGTAGTCGAGACGCATTAGGCGGATTTCTTTTTGAGTTTCCTGACCTCTCGATGTAACGATCGAACCAAGGACTTAGCGGAGTTAAAGGGGCCGTAGGTTTTCCCCTCCTTGACCTCCTTGACGGCCTGGGCCAGCTCTCGATCAAGCATAGCCTTTGGCGCAAGAGTAATTTTTTTTCCCTCTACTGTCGCCTCTAGCAGATCTCCCACAGCCACCTCCGCCTTCTTCCGTATTTCAGCGGGCAGGGTTACTTGGTATTTCTCTTTGACTTTTACCAACGCCACCGTGATTCCTCCATAATTACAAAGGAAGAAGTTTGCTTGACTTAGTATATGGTTAATCCAAGGCTTGTCAAATGGCTTACAACGGGCCCTCGGTCACTGATCTGCTGCAAGGCGCTGCAGAGTGGCAAGGCTGATCCGTTCCCCACGAGACAGCGTCTCAGAGATCTTTCTGCCCTCGCGTACGACAGCGTAAATGATGATGCCGTGAATAATGGCCGCGCCAACCAGAAAAAGGGTGTTAACCCAGACGAGTGTCAGCATTTCCATATTAGCTCCTTCCCCATTCACTCACCCCTACTTCCAGCCGGCTAGGTGGCTTGGTCAGTGAAAAATATATCAAGCTTGCCGCACTCTTACAAAGTCAGCGCAAAACAAATCAATTTCTCAGCGCGGCTCGGCGATCACGTCAACCAGCGCCGGGAGTTTTTTCTCCTTGACAAATTTCAGGGCGCGCTCGATCGCCGGGCGAACGTCGGCCGGGTTCGCGATCGGCCCCTCGGCGTGGACGCCGAAGCCCTCGGCGATTTTTGCGAAATCCACCGCCGGATCGTCGACGTGCGTGCCGATGCCGGCGTTTTCGACCGGCCGCTTGCGGAACTTGGCGACCTCGATACCGTGCTCTTCCGAATTGTAGAAGGACTGGTTGTTGTGCATGACGATGAGCAGTGGAATTTTGTGCTTGGCCGCCGTCCAGAGCGAGCTCGAAGTCATCAACAGGTCGCCGTCCGCTTGGATGTCAATCGATAGTTTGCCGCTGTCTTTCAGTGCCAAGGCCGCGCCGATCGCAGCGCCCGAGCCGTAGCCCACGCCCGCCCCACCGCTGGCGCCGAGATATTGATTGGGCTTGGTGAAGTCCCACAGGCGCCGCGCCCAACCGTTGGACGTGCCGTTCACCAAAACCCAGTCCTCTTTCTTGATCGCTTCGCCGAGCTCGAGCGCCAGCCACGCCGTCGAAACCTGCTTCAACGAGCTTTTGGCTTCGGCGTCGGCGCGCCACTTGGCGCGGCGCGTTTTATGCTTTTCTCCCAGCTCTTTTTGCCTGGCTTCGATGCGCCCTTTGTTTTTGCCGTCGCTGCCGAGAAGCTCGCGGCAGAGGCGCGTCAATTCCGGCACGGCCACCGAGGTGTCGGCGCACATCGGGAGATCCAGCGCCTGCAGCGCGTGATAGTCGCCGGCCCAGGAGTGCACGAGCATGTCGTTCATCGAGATGCTTACGAGCTTGACGCCGGGCGAAGTGACGTACTCGCACGCCCGGGTTTGTTTGCTGACCGTCGTCAGCGAGCCGTAAAGATCCGCCACGTCGAGCGCCAGGATCACATCGGCGTTTTTCAACAACTCCCGCGCGCCGTCGGTCGCGTCCAAGGGATGGGTCGTGGGGAAGTTAAAACGCGCGCCCTTGTCGACGACCGGAATCGCCAGAAGCTCCGCCAGAGCGACCAGGGCGGGAACCGTCTTCGGGTTGCGGCCGAGCGTGTCGGCGATGATGAGCGGCGCTTGCGCGTTCACCAGCAACTCGGCCGCTTTGCGTAGCGCTTCCGGATTCGCCTGCATCGGCGCCAGCGGCGCATAGCGCCTGACGTCGGGGATCTCGAGCTGAGACGTGAGCGCGTCTTCCTGGATGTCGGCATCGTAGTTGATATAGACCGGCGCCATCGGCTCCGTGGTGGCGAGGCGGTAGCCGCGGATGAAAGAATCCGGCACGTCGGCCAGGGAATACGGCTGGTCGTCCCATTTCACGTAGTCCCGCACCTGGTTGCCCTGCACGAGAGCGGTATGGATCCAATCGATCCGCGGCCGCCGCCGCTTGGTGTTCATCGGGCCAGTGCCGCCGAGAACCATCACGGGAACCCGGTCGATGTAGGCGTTGAAAATCGCCATGCTCGCGTGCTGCAGGCCGACCATGTCGTGCGCGATGGCGATCATCGGCTTGCCCTTGGCCTTGGCGTAGCCGTGAGCGACCGCCACCGAAATCTCCTCGTGATTGCAGAAGATCACTTCGGGCATGTAGTTGCCGCCGTAGTTGACGATCGAATCGTGAATGCCGCGAAACGTCGCGCCCGGGTTGAAGGCCGCGTACTCGATATCGAAGGCCTTCATCAAATCGACGATCACGTCGGAGCCGTACTCCGCTCTCTTCTTTTCCACCGGTGCCGCTCTAGCCACTGTTGAAATCCCCTTTCTGAATCGCAGTTATTTCTGGAAAGTTCTTTCTCGTCCGACCGTCTTTTCCCTCACCCTTCCCTCTCCCGGAGGGAGGTTAGAGTGAGGGTAGGACGCGTGAGTAGAAGAGTTGAACCGTACTGACGCTTTTTTAATCTCGTTTCTGCAACAACCCCCGCTGGTAAAACAATTCCAGCGTCTCCAGCAGATCGCCTTCCCTGCCGCCGGTATCCGAGGGCCGGCCGCAATCCAGCGCGGCGATCTGCTCGAGGATTTTTGCCGTCGCGGGGGCGATCACGGCTTCCAATCCGTGATATCGGAAAGTCTGGCGCAGCTCGCGCATCTCCTCGGCGCGCCGGCCCGCGTGAATCGGCAACGCGGCGATGCTCCCGCCGACCTTGCCGACCAGGCCGGGAAAACTCTCTTCGTAGCGGCGCATGATTTCCTGCAATAGATCAAACTTCCTGGCGCCGAGCAACAGCTCCGTGAGAAGTCCCTGCAGGCCTTTCGTCAGCCCGGCGTAGACGATCTTAAAGGCTGAGGCTTGGCCGATTTTTGCGCCGAGCACTTCTATTTTCAGGCCGCACTCCCCGAGTCCGCGCAGCTCTTCGGCCCCGGGGCCGGAGACGTAGACCGAGGCGCGCGCCAGCTTGGTCGCCGAGCCGATGATGCAGCCGTCGACAAAGGCCGTCTGCGCCGGCGCGAGCGCCTCTGCGACGGCGGCGGCCGTCATCGGAGAGATCGCGTTGGCGTCGAGATAGAGACAATCCTTCCTTCCGACCTTTGCCAGCGCCTTGCCGACCTGCGCGGCGATCTTCCGCGCCGCGGAGGGAACGACGATGGAAACAATGAGATCGGCATCCGAGACCAGCCGCCGAAGCGGCACCGACTCGACGCCGGCGTTCTCCGCCCGTTTTTGCGTGATCTCGCTCCGGCCTCGAGACGAAGTCAGCACCTCGAGTCCATGTTCCTTCAAAAGCTTGGCCCAGTGATAGCCCATCTCGCCGATGCTCAGGATGCCGATTTTTTGAAACGCCGCCACCTTCATTCTCCTTTTTTCGGGCCGTTGATAACGTCGATCATCTGCCTGAGGCGCCCGAAGTTGCGTCGGTTAAACGGCACCAGGAGACGATTGAGCGCCAAAGTAGCCGGCGGCTCATCCGCTTCTTCGGGCAGTGGGCCGGCCGCGCGAATCTCGCCGCCGGTCAGGATGTCGCGGAAATCACGATTCAACTTCGCGAGAAGCGAGGGCGTGGGAGAATGAATCAAACGTATCACCGTATCTCGCTTCACGTAGCGGAGCGACTGGTAATTCGAGTAAAAATGCTGGATCTCCTTCACCGCTGCCTCCACGTCTTCGACGATCTTGAAAAGAGACAGGTCCTCCTCGCAAATGTAGCCGGCGTCCAGCATGCGCCGGCCGACGAAGTCTTCCCATTCTCTCCAGTAACCCCGGCCCGGCAGATCGATCATGAGAATCGGCATAATCTGACTTTTCCCCGTCTGCGCCAAGGTCAGCACCTCCGCCGCCTCGTCGTGCGTGCCGAATCCTCCGGGAAAAAAAACGAAGGCATCCGCTTCTTTAACAAAGACGAGCTTGCGGGTAAAGAAAAAATGAAAGGCGATGAGCTTGGGATCGCCGCTGATAAACCGGTTGGTCTCCTGCTCGAACGGCAGGTGGATATTGACGCCGAAGCTCTGCTCCCTGCCCGCGCCTTCATTGCCGGCTTGCATGATGCCGCCGCCGCTCCCCGTAATCACCATGAAGCCTTCTTCGGCCAGCCGGCGCGCCAAGGCTGCCGCCATCTGATAATGCGGGTCTTCTTCCGTAACGCGCGCCGAGCCGAAAATGCTCACCTTGCGCACCGAGCGGTGCGGCGCGAAAAGCTTGAAAGCCAGGCGCAGCTCCTTGAGGGTCCGGTTGAAAACCTTGAGATCGCCGCGGCTGGCGGGACTCTGATCGAGTCTCAGGATCGTTTGCAGCATCTCGGCTACGAGCTCCTCGTTCGGGGAGCCCTCGCTTTGTCGAAGCCACTCCAGGACCTTGGGCTCGAGCGCGGCTAAGTTCACCCGCTCCCGCCTTCTAGATCGCGGCTTAACTTTTTTTCCGGAATCGTTCTCGACCTTGCTGCTCATCGTGAAACCATACAGGATCGACGGACCTGAGATCAATCAGCCTTTCAGCGCCAGGACGACCGGCGACTGGGCGCCGATATCTAAAGCTTGAATATCCGTAAAGCCGGCGCGCGACAACCATTGCCGATACTCGGAAAAGGTAAAGGTATCTCCCTCGTCGGTCCCGAGCAGAGCGTTCAAGGCCAGCAACAACGGCATCAGCTCGGTTTTTCTCTCTTCATCGGCAATGTAGTCCATGATCAGGAGCCTGCCGTTTTCCTTCAAAGCCCGGAAACATTTGTCGATAAGCCGCCGGCTCCATTCCGCTCCTTCGGAATGGCAAATGTGACCGAGCAGCGCCAGATCGTATGCTTCCGTTCCGAAGTCGGTTCTTCTGATGTCGCCGGGGATGAATGAATACCGGTTCTGGACGCCAAAGTCGCACGCGAACTTCTTCGCAACCTCCAAGACGGGCGGAAAATCTACGGCCGTAACTTCCACCTGTTCGGATTGAAGCGCGAACGGAAGCGACCACACGGCCGAGCCCGCAGCCACGTCCAGTAATTTGATTTTTTGCCCCTCCAAAGGAAACGTTTTCTCGCAAAGCGCGGCCAGCTTCCAGGCCGAGTCTTTATGAACGTGGAACAACGCCTCTACGATGTCGAGATTCAGCCGCTCCCGTTCTGGTTCCGGGAGAAGCGGCAGCGCCGGCGCACCGGCCTCGACCGCGCCCGGCAATTTGAGCCACAGCTTCAACAGCTGATCCGAGCAAATGAACAGCGAGCCCAGATAATTCTTGCCGGAGGAGAGGAAGTAGACGCGGGAAAGATCCGTCAGGCCGTACCGGCCGTTTTGTTTTTCTACCAGGCCCATGCCAGCCATACAGTTGAGCAGCATCCTGACTCCTCTTGGCGAGCACCCGATGGCCGACGCCAAATCATCCGCGTTCCTAGCAGCGTCGCCAACCGCCTCGAAAACGCCCAGCTTCAACGCCGTGAATAGCACCGCCTGCGGCGCAAAATAAAAACCCAGCTCATCCAGAGTCCCTCTCGCCAACGTATCGGCAATCGCGATCATGGCTTTTCTCCTTTCAGGAGCGAGCACAGGGGGCGAGTTGCTGCGGCCGATCACGTTGAGATAAGTTGTCTCTGCCGCTGTATCACCGCCCACCCTAACGCGGAATGGAGGAAACCAGATGAAATACTACGACATATCTCTCAACTTGTCAGCGGATACCGTCCGCTGGATCACCTCTATACCTTTCGAGCTGCATGAGCGCCGCCGCATTGCCCGGGGAGACTCCAGCAATTCGTCGGCGGTGACCATGAGCCTCCACTCCGGCACGCACATGGATGCGCCGTTTCATTTCGCCCCGGACGGAGCCACGATCGACAATTTGCCGTTGGATTTGTTCATCGGTCCGGCCCTGGTGCATGAGGTTGAAACCGAGCGATACATCAAAGCCGAACACGTCAAAGCTATTGAGCTTGATGGAATTACCCGCGTCCTCTTCAAGACATGCAATTCCGAACTTTTAAAGCGCGGCAGCTACGATCCCGATTTCGTCGCCTTTTCCGTTAAGGCGGCCGAAGCCTTGGTGGCAAAGGGAGCGAAGCTGGTGGGACTGGATTTCCTTTCAGTCGCGCACGCCGGAGACGAGCAAGTCATGGTGCACAGGGCATTTCTCGATCGCGGCGTGGCACTATTGGAAGGGATCGACTTGTCCGCGGTTAGTCCCGGTCGCTACGAGCTGATTTGCTTTCCGATCAAAGTCCGCGGCGCCGACGGCGCGCCATGCCGGGCCGTACTACGGGAAGTCTCGTAATAAGAAGACCCGATATGACGATCGCCTACAGCGATTCCGGCTCACTTTTGTATCGGTTCCGACTCCACGGTATAATGCGACCATTGTCGCTAACAGGAGCATTCCTTAACGACCGATATTCATGAACAAACCCGATACAGCTATGCCTTTCATTGCTCGAGTTCATGAGACAAGTCCTTTCCCCGCGCAATTATCCATCCATGATGTACTTGAGGCCTGGGCCGAGCGAACCCCCGGTGTGATCGCTATCGCCGCTCCCGGCCGTGCTCCTCTCACTTATGGCCGTTTACGTGTTCACATCGACGATGTGGTTCAGACGCTTAAGACGATGGGTATACGCCGCGATGACCGGATTGCCATCGTGCTTCCCAACGGCCCTGAAATGGCCGTCGCCTTTCTCTCAGTCGCCGCATACGCAACTGCGGCGCCGCTAAATCCTGCCTTAAGAGAAAAGGAATTTGACTTTTATCTTTCCGATCTCGGGGCCAAGGCGTTGATGGTTCATTCGGAAATGGACACTCCGGCTCGATCCATAGCCGAGGCGCGCGGCATTCCCGTCTTTGAGCTCTCTCCGGTGCCGACCTCAGAGGCGGGAATCTTTACGCTCAGCGGCCAAGAGAACTCGACTCCAGAGGGCGCCGATTGGCCGGCGCCCGAACACGTAGCGTTGGTGCTGCACACTTCAGGGACGACTTCCCGCCCCAAGATGGTCCCGTTGACGCAGAAAAACCTGTGCGCTTCGGCTTATCACATTGCGTCCACGCTGAATCTGAGATCCGAAGATCGTTGTCTTAACGTCATGCCGCTTTTTCATATTCATGGGATTGTGGGAGCCGTTTTTTCGTCTCTGATGGCCGGGTCGAGCGTGGTGTGCGCCCCAGGCTTCGACCTGGAGAAGTTTTTCGCATGGCTGGAAGAGTCTCGGCCAACCTGGTACACGGCCGTGCCCGCCATTCATCAAGCGATCCTATCGCGAGCCGAAGATCACCTGGCAACGGTTCGGCGGAGCAACTTACGGTTTATTCGCTCGTCGTCGGCTGCGCTTCCGGTAAAGTTGATGAAAGAATTGGAAGCGCGATTCGGAGTACCCGTCATCGAAGCCTACGGAATGACCGAAGCGGCTCATCAAATTGCGAGCAATCCGCTGCCGCCGGGCAAGTGCAAGCCCGGCTCCGTAGGCGTGGCGGCCGGTCCGGAAGTCGCAGTCATGCACGAAGCAGGAGGATTGCTCGCACCGGGAGAGCGCGGTGAAATCGTTTTGCGCGGCCCCAACGTCACTCACGGGTACGACGATAGCGGCGGCGCCACCGCCGAGGCGTTCACCAACGGCTGGTTTCGAACCGGGGATCAGGGATACATGGACGAAGAGGGCTATCTTTTTATCACGGGCCGCCTCAAAGAAATGATCAACAAGGGGGGGAAAAAGATTTCCCCGAAAGAAGTCGACGATGTTTTGCTGAACCATCCCGGAATCGTCCGGGCGGCGGTGTTCGCCGTGCCGCATCCGACTCTGGGGGAAGATGTCGCCGCAGCGGTGGTCGTGCGAGATAAGACGCAGACCACGGAAGCCGCAATCCGGGAATATCTTTCCGGTCGTTTGGCCGAATTCAAAATCCCCAGCCGGGTTTTGATACTTGATGACATACCCGAAAGCGGGCCGGGTAAAATACGGCGAATCGGGTTGGCCGAGGCACTCATGCCGCAGCCTGCCGGCCAGTTCGTTGCGCCCAAGGACGATCTGGAGGCGGCGGTGGCGAAAATCTATGCGGTCGTGCTCGGCGCTGAAGCGGTCGGCGCCAGCGACAATTTTTTTGCGTTGGGCGGCGATTCCCTGAGGGCGACCCAGGTTCTGTCGCGCATTCGAGCGACTTTCGGCGTAAACTTGTCGATCGCGACGATTTTCCGGAAAGCGACGGTTGAGGATTTGGCGCACGAGATCCGTCGGGCGATGGATGCAACGGAGCAAAAATAACCGGAGCGTCGGACCGTGATGAAGACAAAACCGAGCACTGACGCGCGTGACGGGCACGCACTGGTCGCTGAAACATTAAAAGCGCTGGGCGTCACTCATGTCTATTGTGTCTCAGGCACCCCAATCCGCGAAACCTTCGCCAAGTGCGCGCAACTGGGCGTCCGTCCAATCGGCGTGCATCATCAGCAAGCGGGCGTCATGATGGCCACCGCCCAGAATTACGCGACCGGCCGATTGACGGCCGTGGCGATAGTTTCGGCCGGCCCTGCCGTGACCAACGCAGCGACCGGCATTCTGGTTGCTAAGGACAATTGTTGGCCGGTGGTGGTGCTGGGCGGGCGGCGGCCGTTGAGCATGCAGGGTATGGGTTCCTTCCAGGAGTTGGACGGCGCGGCGTTATACCAATCCATAACGAAGTGGTCCGCGCTCGTGGAAACCACATCGAGCATCCCGGCCTATCTCGACCGCGCGTTCAAGTTGGCGATGTCCGGGCGGCCCGGACCCGTCTATCTCGATCTGCCGGAAGACATGTTGACGGGATTTGCCCGCGTCACCGATCCTTTTTTTCCCGACCCGCCTCAACCTCCACCGCCGAATACCGATTCGACCCAGCGAGCGGCCGACATCCTGCTGCAAGCGAACCGCCCGGCAATCATTATCGGTAAAGGTGTTCGCTGGTCCCGGCCCGGCGAGGAGGTGCGGCGGTTAGTCGACGAGTTTGGCATTCCATTTATCACTTCACCGATGGGCCGAGGCTACCTGCCCGACGACCACCCGCTTTGCTGTAACGACGCGCATCGTCTTATAGTCTCAAAGGCAGATGCCATCCTCCTGATCGGAGCAAGGCTCGACTGGACGTTTCGCTTCGGCAGCGAATTCGCTCGTGACGCCAAACTCATTCAGATCGATATTCACAAGTCGGAAATCGGCGTCAACCGTGCCCCGACAGTGGGGATCGAGGGCGATGCCCAAGCAGTTCTTCGGCAGCTATTGGCCGCTATGACGGCGAAGAGTCATGCGGGCGCCAACGGCGCCTTGGCTTCATGGCATGGAATGCTGGGCGAAGAGCGGACGAGGAAAAGGGGCAAGCTGGATTCACTGATGACAGCGATTCCGTCCCGATGTCGCCCTACCGGATGTTGAAAGAGATTCGCGACTTTCTTCCGCGCGATGCGATTTCGATACTCGACGGCAATGTGTTTATGGCGGCGGGGCAACAGGTGCTGCCGTCTTATTTGCCGGCTTCCCGTTTTACTGCGGGGAATAACGGGTGCCTGGGAGTGGGTATACCCTTCGGCGTCGGCGCGAAGCTCGCCTGTCCAAATCGTCTCGTTGTCTCAATTTGCGGCGACACGGCGTTCGCATTTAATGCCATGGAAATGGAAACTGCGGTGAGACACAGGATTCCATTGGTCGTCGTTGTGGTCAACAATGACGGTAATACCGGAGCACTTATGGAACAGTCCTATTCCCCCTGCAGTGAGGAGCGCGTAACGATGTACCAACCCGGCATCCATTACGAAGCCGTCATGAGCGCTTTCGGCGGCCATGCCGAATTCGTGGCTCGTCCCGCCGAGCTCCGACCGGCGCTGGAGCGCGCGGTAGCATCCGGCAGAGCGGCTTGCATCAACGTGCAGGTCGATCCTCACGAGCGCTACCCGCAGGAATAGGTTATCTTGGCTTGTGGAAACGGGAAAGGCTTGAATCGCGATCAAAAGAGCGTATTGGTCGATTGGACATGGAAAATCAGTTCATACCTCGCATAGTCAACCGCGACTCGGTTCCCTTGTCGTTTGCCCAGCAGCGGCTCTGGTTTTTGGACCAACTGGAACCTGACAACCCGCTTTATAACGTCCCAACGGCCCTGCGGTTAAGCGGCAAACTGAGTGTAGAACTCCTGCGAAGATCGCTTGACGCTATCGTAGCGCGACATGAAGCGCTGCGGACAACCTTTGTTCCGCTGGACGGAATCCCCGTACAGGTGATCGGCGCATACCGGCCCGTGGAACTTACGGTGATCGACCTTGCCCAGGGGTCGCCTTCCGAACGCGAGGCGAAGCTGCGGCTTGCGCTCAAGGAAGAATCGCGCCGGCCTTTTAAGTTGTCCGCGGATTTGATGTTGCGCGCGACCTTGGCCCGGTTGGACGACGATGATCACGTATTGCTCCTGGTGATGCACCATATTGCGTCCGACGGCTGGTCTCGCGAGATTCTCTTTCATGAGCTCGCCGTCCTGTACAGGGCCTTCGCGGAAGGCAAACCGGAACCCCTGCCCGAGCGGCCCATCCAGTATGCGGACTTTGCAGTCTGGCAGCGCGAGCGGCTGCAGGGCAAAATTCTAGAGGACCAACTCTCTTACTGGAAGCAACGGCTCGCGGGCCTGACAGTCCTCGATCTTCCCATCGACCATCCGCGCCCGGCGGTTCAGAGCTTCCGCGGCGCGCGTCAATCGTTTGCGCTGCCCAAAGCCCTCTGTGACGAGCTTAAAGCGTTCAGTCGCCGCCAAGGATTGACGCTGTTCATGACGCTGCTGTCGGCCTTTCAAGTCCTGCTGCATCGCTACACGGGACAGGATGATATTGTCATCGGCTCGCCGATCGCGGGTCGCACCCGCGCTGAGATCGAAGAGCTGATCGGGCTGTTTATCAATACGCTGGTTTTGAGAGGCGACTTGTCGGGCGATCCCAAATTCACGGAGCTGCTGGCTCGCGTGCGCCAAGCGGCCCTAGAGGCTTACGAACACCAAGAGCTGCCGTTTGAGAAATTAGTAGAGGAGTTGCGTCCCGAGAGAGATCCGAGCCGCTCTCCGCTGTTTCAAGTGATGTTCGTCTTGCAGAATATGCCAAGGACAGCCCTGGAGCTGGCAGGCGTTACAGTGACTCCTCTAGAGGTAGACAGCGGGACCGCTAAATTTGATTTGACGCTGTCGATGGCGGAGCAAGCCGGCCTACTCAGAGCGACGTTGGAGTACAGCGCCGATCTATTTGAAGAGGCTACCATCGAGCGGATGGCCGGGCACTTTCAAACCTTGCTCGAAGGGATCGTGAGGAATCCGGATCAGCGCCTCTCCGAGTTGCGGATACTGACCGAAGCGGAGCGGCATCGAATACTCATAGAGTGGAACGATACGAAGAGAGATTATCCGACGGACAAGTGCATTCACGAACTCTTCGAGGAGCAGGTGGAGCGGACTCCCGACGCGGTGGCGGTGGTCTTTCCTTCGACGGGCTCAGGACAGAGCGAGGACCGACAACTCACTTACGGGGAATTGAATCGCCGGGCCAATCAGTTGGCGCACTATCTTAAGAAGCGCGGCGTGGGTCCGGAAGCGCTGGTCGGTCTTTGCGTCGAGCGCTCTTTGGAGATGGTGGTGGGACTGCTGGGAATTCTCAAGGCCGGCGGGGCGTATCTGCCGCTGGATACGAGCTCTCCCAACAAGCGTCTCGCGTTCATTTTGCAGGATGCTCACATAGCGGTGTTGTTGACTCAGCGGCGACTGGCCGAAGGGCTTTCCGACGAGGTGAGGCATACGATCTGCCTCGATACGGATTGGCAGGCCGTCGCCCGGGAGAGCGATGCGAACCCGGTCAGTTCCACAAAAGGAGAAAATCTCGCCTACGTGATCTATACCTCAGGCTCCACGGGAACACCCAAGGGAGTCCTGGTTGAGCATCGACAGATTCTCAACTATGTCAAAGGCATCTCGGATCGCTTGCACCTGGAGCCCGGCGCCGGCTTCGCTATGGTTCAACCGCTTTCCGTGGACTCGAGCCAGACGGTTATTTTCCCCGCATTAATTTCAGGTGGCTGTCTCCATGTGATATCCGAAGACAGAGCTGCTGACCCGCGGGCACTCGGCGACTATTTTCGCCGCTTTCCCATCGATCTGCTTAAGATCGCTCCGTCCCATCTGGCTGCCCTGCACATCTCGTCCCCTCCCGAGCGACTCTTGCCGCGTCGTTGGCTGGTGCTCGGCGGGGAAGCTTCTCGGCGGGATTGGGTAGAGAATTTGCGACCGCTGACCCGCTGCTCCACGTTCAACCACTACGGCCCGACGGAAGCGACAGTAGGCGCGCTCACGTTCGCGATAGGAAGGGAGCAAAGTGACCACGCTTCTTCAACGGTTCCGATAGGACGCCCTCTCCCTAATATTCACGTCTATATATTGGACCCCCACGGGCAACCATTGCCGGTCGGGATTCCCGGCGAGTTGCACATCGGCGGTAGTGGTGTGACCCGAGGTTATCTCAACAGGCCTGAGCTGACGACGGAGAAATTTATCCCCAACCCTTTCAGCGACGAGCCGGGCGCGCGCCTCTATAAGAGCGGAGACGTGGCGCGTTATCTCCCTGACGGGAACATCGAGTTCCTCGGTCGCGCCGACCACCAGGTTAAGATCCGTGGCTTCCGCGTCGAGCTGGGGGAGATCGAGGCGGTGCTCGGCCAGCATCCGGACGTGCGGGATGTGACGGTTTTGGCTCGGGAAGATATCCCCGGCCGGCAGCGCCTGGTAGCCTATATCGTCGCCAACAAGGAGCGCGCGCCCACAACCGGCGGCAGGCAGCGCTATAGGCTGCCGAATCATATGGCTGTGGCGCAGTTAAATAAGTACGAGACCGACTATATCTACGAAGAAATATTCGAGCGCCAGGCGTACCTCAAGCATGGGATTGCGATTCGTGAAGGGGATTGCGTCTTCGATGTGGGGGCAAATATCGGCCTGTTTACCATCTTCGTGCGGCAAATGTGTAAAACCGCCAGGGTATACGCCTTTGAGCCGAATCCTTTTGCCTTTGAGATATTGAGCCTGAACGCTTCGCTCTATGCTCCCGGCGCGAAATTGTTCGATTGCGGCTTATCTAACGAAACCAAGACAGCTTCTTTTACTTTTTTCCCCGGCTTTTCCCTGTTCTCCGGCTTCTATGCCGACGCGCAGATTGAAAAGGAAGTCGTAAAGACATTCATGCTGAATCAGCAGAAAGCCGGCAAGGCTCATATGGCCGAGCTCTTAGAGCAGGCCGACGGCATACTCGACGAGCGGTTTTCGCCTACCACCCTGCCCGTTCGGTCGAGAACTCTTTCGGCCGTGATGGAGGAGGAGGGCGTTGAATGCATAGATCTCTTGAAGATCAACGCGGAAAAGAGCGAACTCGATGTTCTCAACGGGATCAACGACGTTGACTGGAAAAAGATCAAACAGATCGTCCTGGAGGTCGATGTTCAGGAAAATCTGCGCGCTATTCTCTCGTTGCTGGAGCGGCAGGGCTATGACTTCATCGTGAAGCAGGATGCGCTGCTTGAGAATACTCAACTCCGCTACGTTTATGCGATCCGCCCGTCAGAGGGTAGGCGGCTGGAAAGGAATGCGGAGCGGGCGGAGATTGAGCCGATCCCGATGCTGAGCGATTCTTCGCTTTCTCCCGACGAGGTGAGGCGCTTTTTAAGAGAGAGGCTGCCCGAACATATGGTGCCCTCCGCGTTGGTCTTTCTCCAGGCTCTCCCGCTGACTCCTCACGGCAAGGTGGACCGCCGCGCGCTGCCGGCGCCTGAGCAGACGAGACCCGAGCTGGAAAGCTCATACATCACGCCTCGCACGGAGGTCGAGAATGTTCTAGCCGCGGTTTGGATGAAAGTTCTCAAGCTCGGTCAGGTCGGCATCCATGACAACTTCTTTGATTTAGGGGGGCACTCCCTACTGGCCACCCAAGTCATCTCGCGCCTGCGTGAGGCTTTCCACGTGGAGACGCCGATGCGCGCGCTTTTTGAATCGCCTACGGTGGCCGGCCTGGCTAAGTACATTGAATCGGTTCGCCAGGAGGCAACCGGCGCAAGAGCCTTACGTATATTGCCCGAACGAGTTATTCGAGACTATCCGCTATCTTTTTCTCAGGAGCGGTTTTGGTTTCTCAGTCAACTGGAGCCCAACAACTTAGCTTACAAGGTCACGTTTGGCTTTCACCTCACCGGGCCGTTGAATACCAAGGCTCTAGAGCAATCACTCACGGAGATTGTGCGAAGGCACGAAACCCTGCGCACGACGTTTCACCTGAGAAACGGCGAACCAGTCCAAGTGATTTCTGAACGATGGTCCTTTCCGTTAACGATTATAGATTTGAGGCAGCAAACTCCGGTCGATTCAGAAGCAGAAGTCCAACGACTCTTTGAAAACGAGCGTCGACGTTTTTTTGATCTGTCCGTCGACTTGTTGTTGCGAGCTACTTTACTGCAACTGGGTGCAGATGAGCATGTTCTGGTTTTAAGCAGTCATCACGTCGCCTGGGATCACTGGTGTATCGAATTATTTTTGTGTGAACTCTCCGTTCTTTACCAGGCTTTCGCCACTGCCAAACCCTCTCCGCTTTCCGAGCTACCGATTCAGTATAAGCACTGTACGCTCTGGCAGCGAAAAATGTTTCAAGGCGCGGAGCTTGAAAATTATTTGGCGTACTGGAAGAAGCAGCTTAGCGGGGCACCAGCCAGCTTGAATTTGCCCGCCGATCATCCACGTAAGCCATTGCACAATCGCCGGGGAGGCCGCCAAACCTTGGTTGTTCCGAAGGTCCTGGATAGCGCTCTAAGATCTCTTAGTCGAAAGGCGAGCGTAACATTCTTTATGACGCTCTTGGCGGCTTTTCAGACGCTGCTGCATAGGATGACCGGTGAGGATGATATTGTCGTGGGGACTCCGGTAGCGGGTAGGGACCGATCCGAGACTGAGGGCCTCATTGGTTTATTTCTAAATTCCCTCGCGTTGCGTACGAACCTGTCAGGTAACCCGACTTTTCTTGAACTTTTGGCAAGGGTTCGCGAGGTTGCGCTTGGAGCGTATGATCACCAGGAACTCCCCTTTGAGAAACTGGTGGCGGAATTGCAGCCAGAGCGATATTTGAGTAGGACCCCCATCTTTCAAGTCTTTATCAACATGTACAACTTTAAAGAGGTCAGCCTTGAGCTTGATCGGCTGTCCGTGAGGCCTCTAAAAACGCCTGAGCCAACGCCGCAGTTCGATCTAGAGCTTTACATAAGAGAACACGACGATGGAATTCATTTAATATTTGTCTATGATTCCGACCTGTTCGAGTCTGCTACCATTGCCCGACTATTGGCGCATTTTCAGGTTTTGCTTGAAGGTATCATTTCACACCCAGGGCAGCGGCTCTCCGACTTACCACTACTGACCGAAGCCGAGAAGTATCAACTTTTGGTGGAGTGGAACGACACGCATCGAGATTTTCCCCGCGACAAATTCCTCCATGAGCTTATCGAAGTCCAGGCCGAGAAAACCCCGGACGCGGCGGCGGTCGTCTTCGAGGACAAAGAGCTGACCTACCGCCAACTGAATCAACGGGCCAATCAGCTCGCGCGCTATCTCAGAAAACATGGGGTCGGGCCGGACGTCCTGGTCGGAATCTGCGTGGAGCGTTCCCTGGAGATGCTCGTGGGCCTGCTCGGCATCTTGAAAGCCGGAGGCGCGTATGTGCCGCTGGACCCGGCCTATCCGAAGGAGCGGTTGGACTTCATGCTCAAGGACGCGCAGGCGCCCGTCGTTCTCACCCAAAAGCGGCTGGCGTCGGAGGTTTCCAAGGACGGAATCCGCGTCGTTTGCCTGGACTCCGATTGGCGGACGATCGCCGCTGAGGGCGCGGAGAATCTTCGCCGCGAAGGCAGAGAGGAAGACCGGGCCTACGTGCTCTATACTTCCGGCTCGACGGGAAAACCGAAGGGGGTTCAGATTCCGCAGGGCGCTTTAAGGAATTTCATCCACGGCATGCGCGAGCAACCCGGGCTTACGGAACAAGACGTGCTGCTTGCGATCACCACTTTCTGCTTCGACATCGCGACCCTGGAGCTTTTTTTACCGCTGGTCGTCGGCGCCCGCCTGGTCATCGCCGGCCGGGAAGCCGTCGCCGACGGGCGTCAACTGATCGAGCTGATCGCAAAGTCCCGCGCCACCGTCATGCAGGCGACGCCGGCGACCTGGCGCCTTCTGCTCGACGCCGGTTGGCCCGCAGGCGCGCGTTTAAAAATAATTGCCGGCGGGGAGCCTTTGACGCGCGAGCTGGCATCTCAACTGCTGGCCAGAAGCTCGTCTTTGTGGAACGGCTACGGCCCGACCGAAACTACCGTTTACTCCAGCCTCTACCGAGTGGATACTTTGGAGCGGCCTATTTCCATCGGTCGCCCGGTTCCGAACACCCGGCTTTATATCCTCGACTCGCATTTCCAGCCGGTGCCCATCGGCGTGCCCGGCGAGCTGCTCATCGGCGGGATCGGCGTGGCGCACGGCTATCTCAATCGACCGGAACTGACGGCCGAGAAGTTTATCCGCGATCCCTTCAGCGAGGATCCGGAATCGCGTCTCTACAGAACGGGCGACCTGGTGCGGTATCTGCCGGACGGCAACATCGACTACCTCGGCCGCATCGACAATCAAGTCAAGCTTCGCGGCTTCCGCATCGAGCCGGGAGAGATCGAGACCGTGCTGGCTCAGCATCCGATCGTGCGCCAGGCCGTGATCACGGCGCGGGAGGACGTGCCCGGCGACAAACGATTGGTCGCTTACGTCGTCGCGAATGAGGAAAAAGAAGGCGCCGCCGCCGAGCTCAGAAACTTCCTCAAAGCCAAACTGCCCGACTATATGGTGCCGTCCGCCTTTGTCTTCATGGAGTCTCTGCCGCTCACGCCCAATGGAAAGATCGACCGGCGCGCGCTGCCGGCTCCCGACCGGACCCGGCTTGACGAGGATTATGTCGCGCCGCGCACTCTTCTCGAAGAGTTGATAGCGGAGATCTGGGCGGAGGTCCTCAAACTGGAAAAGGTCGGCATCCATAACGACTTTTTTGATCTAGGCGGCCATTCGCTGTTGGCCACCCAGGTGGTCTCTAGGATGCGCGAATCCTTGCAGGTGGAATTCCCTCTGCGTGCGCTGTTTGAGGAACCGACCGTGAGTGGATTAGCCGAGCAGGTCGAAGAAGCCCGGCGCAAGGCCCGGGGCGCGCAAGCGCTTCCCATTCTTGCCGTATCAAGAGAAGAGGGTCTTCCCCTCTCCTTTGCTCAACAGCGGTTGTGGTTTTTAGATCAGCTGGAACCTAAGAGCTCGGCCTATAACATACCCGGATCGATGCGATTAAGAGGTTCACTCAATGTTGCAGCCCTGGAGCGTAGCCTAAACGAAATCGTCCGGCGTCACGCAGCGCTGCGAACGACCTTCTCGACGATCGACGGAGAACCGGTCCAGAAAATCGCACCCTCACTCCCCCTGACTCTGGCGGTGGTCGATCTCACCGATCGTGCAGAGAATACACGAGCGGACGAAGCGCAACGCATCGTCAGCGAAGAAGCTCGCCGGCCCTTCGATCTGAGCCGCGGGCCGCTTTTGCGGATAAAATTAATTCAGCTCGGTGAACAAGACCATGTTCTGATTCTTATCGTCCATCATATTGTGTCCGACGGTTGGTCGATGGGAGTGCTTTACCGCGAGTTGTCGGCGCTCTACCGAGCATTCACCGACGACCGGCCGTCACCGCTTTCGGACCTGCCCATACAGTACGCGGATTTTGCTGTTTGGCAGCGTGAATGGTTGGCAGGAGAGGTTTTAGAGTCGCAGCTTTCATACTGGAAAAATCAGCTTGCCGGCGCCCCTGCGGTGCTCAATCTTCCTGCGGACCGACCGCGGCCGGCGCTCCAGAGTTTTCGTGGAGCGAGAGAATCCGTCGAACTGACCAAAGAACTGATTCAGGGACTTCATGCCGTAAGCCGCCAAAACAACGTCACCCTGTTCATGACGTTGCTGGCCGCGTTCCAAACGCTGCTGCAACGTTACACCGGCCAGGACGACATTGTGGTGGGCTCGCCCATCGGCAATCGCAATCGGACCGAGATTGAGAGTTTGATCGGCATGTTTGTCAACACGCTGGTGTTGAGGTCTGCCCTGTCAGGCGAGCCGACGTTTACGCAACTACTGGCTCGGGTGCGCGAGGTATGTTTAGGGGCCTATGCGCACCAAGATATACCGTTTGAAAAGCTGGTTGAAGAACTCCATCCCGAGCGCAGTCTCGGCCACTCCCCGCTGTTCCAGGTTTTGTTCAACATGATCAATGTAGACCGTCAAGGCCCTACATTCGCAAAGCTGGCGGCCGAGCCCATTGGGCATCACGATGCGGAATCGAAATTTGACCTCACCCTGTATGTCTACGTCAGGCCGGACGATCGAGGCATCGGGCTCACCCTGGTATTCAATACGGACCTCTTCGACGCCGTCCGAATGCAAGAGTTGCTCGATCAATTTACCCACCTGCTCGAACAAATCGCGGCAGCGCCGGACCAATCGATCGGCTTCTATTCCCTGGTGACGGAACGGTCGCGGCAACTCTTGCCTGACCCGACGGCGGTTCTGGCGGCGCCCAATTTCTTGTCGGTCACGCGCGAATTTCTCGCGTGGGCGGAAAAATCGCCCGAGCAAAAGGCGGTGACCCAGGACGAACGCTTTTTGACATACGGGGAATTGTCAGGGATCGCTGGCCGCATCGCCCGGAGTCTAGCGGCGCACGGGATTACACCCGGGGATGTCGTGGCGGTCGCCGGGCCGCGCTGCTTTGGGATGATCGCGAGTATCGTGGGCGCGCTGATGAGCGGCGGAGTTTTGCTGACCATCGACCGCAACCTGCCGGCCAATCGCCAGCGGCTGATGATTGAGGCCGGGCGCGTCAAGTGTCTCCTGTACGTAGGCGACCGGCGGCAAGAAGATGGCTGGCTGCGCAAGATGCCCGGTTTACCCATCATCCCGATTTCGAAGAATGGCCGCGCGCCTGTTTCAACGGGCGAGCTAGCGGCGCTCGACGGCGTTTCCCTGCCCGAGATTTCGCCCGATGATCCCGCGTATATTTTCTTCACCTCCGGCACCACGGCTGTGCCCAAAGGCGTCTTGGGTTGCCACAAAGGCTTGAGTCACTTTTTGGCTTGGCAGAAGAGCGAGTTCCAGATCGGGCCGGAGGACCGGTGCGGCCAGTTGACAAACTTTTCTTTTGACGTCGTTCTGCGCGATATCTTTCTGCCTCTGGTCAGCGGCGCAACTCTCGTTCTCCCTCCCGAAACTTTGGATCCTGCTTCGGAGCTTGCCTTATCCTGGCTGGACCGGCAAAGCGTGACCCTGTTTCACGGCGTGCCAACGCTCGTGCAACACTGGCTAGGCAACATTGAAGACGGGGTCTGCCTCCGGCACCTGCGCTGGGCGTTCCTCGCCGGCGAACCGTTATTGGATACGTTCGTCCGAAAATGGCGCCACACGCTCCCGCGAGCCGGTCAGATCGTGAACCTTTACGGTCCGACGGAAACTACCTTGGCCAAATGCTTCCACGTGATACCCGATGAGCCGTTTGCGGGTGTGCAACCCGTCGGCAAACCATTGCCACAAACTCAGGCGCTGGTGCTAAACCGCAACGGCCGGCTGTGCGGCGTGGGCGAGCCGGGTGAGATTGTTATTCGCACGCCCTTCCGGACCCGCGGCTACATCAACTCGCCCGAGGAACAAGCCAAGCGTTTTGCGCAGAATCCCTTCCGCGCCGATCCCGACGATGTGATTTATTACACCGGCGATGGCGGTCGTTACGGCACGGACGGCGCCTTGGAGATTCTCGGCCGTCTGGACAAACAGATCAAGATCCGCGGGGTGCGCATCGAACCCGATGAGGTTACGGCGATCCTCAGTCAACATACCGAGGTAAAGGCGTGCTTCGTGGCGGCGCGAAAGGCGCCCGACCGCGAGCCGGTGCTGGTCGCCTACGTCGTGCCTTTCACGCGGAATAAGGTGGCTTCGAGCGACTTACGTTCCTATCTCGCCATGCACCTCCCGGCTGCGGCGGTGCCCGCGGCGGTGGTCTTTCTCGAAGCGCTGCCGTTATCGCCCAACGGCAAGGTGAATGCCCAAGATCTCCCCGAACGGGAGAGCGGCAGGCTCGAATCGACGACAACTTTCTTGGCGCCGCGTAACGCCACCGAGCAATCGCTGGCCAAAATCTGGTGCGAGGTGCTCAAGCTTAAAAAAATTGGCGTGCTGGATAATTTCTTCGATCTGGGCGGGCACTCGCTCATGGCCACCCAGCTCGTCTCACGGATCAGACGCAATTTTGGTTTGGAGATTCCGTTGCAAGCTATCTTCGAGCAGCCGACGATCGCGGGTCTGGCGCTTTACCTTCTTGAGCAACAGGCGCAGTCTCTCCATAACGATCAATTTCATGAGCTGCTCGCGGAGCTCGACGACCTGTCGGATGCGGAGGCGGAGCGGCAATTACTCGATTTAAATCGCCGGCCACCGACGGCGCCAGCTGAGAAGCAGGCCCGCGTGTCGACGGTCTCTTCGTTTCATTGCCCGCAGGTGAAGTCGGAGTTTTTTGGAAAACGCCGGTGCAACCTCATCATCCTGATCAACGAACGCTTCGATAGGGCGAGTTTTGAGCAAGTCGCCGCCTTTGTTCGCGAGCTCGACCCGACGATCGACGCCGTGGTGGTCAAGGATACGGATTCGGAAGAGATCGCCCTGCCCCAGCGCCCGACTCTGACATTCTCGCCGGCGTTGATTCGCCATCGTCCGCGGCGTCCCGGCCGGGTGTTCTGCGGCTATCCACTCAGTAAAAGCCAAGAATACGAAGCGTTGGCCAAGGCGAATATAGCGGTGCCGAGATGGGCGTTGTTAAGCGCGGACGACCAGGCGGACCTGTCGGGCTTCGACGACTACCTGGTGCGAAAGCCCAACTATGGCGGCCGGAGCGCGGAGGTGCTTCTCGTGCGGCGCGATCGGATCAAGTGGAAACCGATCACGACAAAGTCGGCGGGGACAAGCGACTCGATGATCGTTCAACAATTCGTCTATACTGGAGCCTTGCCGGCCTGTTATCGAGTCAACACGCTTTTCGGCCAAGTGTTGTACGCAATGAAATACCAGGCCAACGGCGCGCGCCCCGAACTTCCGGCGTTAGCGGACTTGAAATCGGCTGTAGCACAGAAGGGCTTCACCGTCTCAGCCACGGCGCACGGCTCTTTCACCGAATTATGCTTCGACGAAGAGGTGATTCGGTTGGGCGAACGGGCCCACGCGGCATTCCCGGAAATCCCACTGCTCGGTTTCGACATCGTGCGGGAGATGCCGTCGGGAAAACTCTATGTGCTCGAAGCCAACGCCATCGGCTATACGTGGAGCATCGCCGGCCCGACCTCGGCGGCCTTTGGGCTCAACGCGGCGGAACAGTTCGATGGACTACGCAAGGCCGCCTATATTCTCGCGGAGAAAACCCAGCAGTGCGCGGAGTGATCGGCGAAACTACCGTATCCCGCTTGGAATACTATGATCGGTAATCTTGGACCGACCAGAAAACTTTACCGGATGACGAAGCGAAACTGCTCATGAGCAATCCCTTCAAGCACACCGTCAATCTTCCCCCGGAGCAGGCAGCGATCCGGGCAAAGTGTTTCCATCCGACCGGAACGTTCGCCGAGTTCAAGAAAGAAGAGATCGAGCAATCGATTCCGGAGCGGTTTGAGAAGATCGTTCGGATGTATCCCGAACGGATCGCGGTCAAAGACGGCACGCAGAATCTCACGTATACCGGGCTCAACAAGATAGCCAACCGTTTAGCTCGCGCGATTCTCGCCCGCGAGGCCAAGCCAGAACCAGTCGTGCTCCTGTTCGAAAAGGGGGTGGAACAGATAGCGGCGATGCTGGCGGTTCTCAAGGCCGGTAAAATAATGGTGCTTCTCGATCCACGGTTTCCTACGAACGAATCGCTGCGATTTTCGAAGATTCACAAGCCGCGCTTGTGATCTCCGATCACCAAAACCTCCGCTTGGCCCGCGAAACGGCAAGCAGCGGATCTCAAGTCATCGATTTCCAGACGAGCGAGTTCGATGCTTCCGCTGAAGACCTGAGGCTCCCGATGGCGCCGGACGCCTCCGCGTCCATCATTTATACATCCGGCTCGACCGGGCGGCCCAAAGGGGCCGTGCAAAACCATCGCAACATGCTGCACAACAACTTTCTTCGAACCAATGATTGCCACGTCTGCCCGGAGGACAGGGTTGCGGCTCTGACAGCCGCGACGGCGAACTCGATTTTCGATGTGCTGTTGCCGTTAGTCAATGGGGCAGCGTTGCTCCCTTTCGATGTCCGCCACGAGGGTGTGAATCGCCTGGCGAGTTGGCTTACAAGTGAAAAAATTTCGCTCTGCGCTATGAGTTCGCGGCTCTTCCGGGCCTTTTGCCAGACCTTGACTGGAGCCGAAACGTTCCCTTATCTTCGTTTGATTAGATTGAGAAGCGAGACCGCACAGAAAAGCGATGTCGCCTTGTATCGAAAATATTTTTCCGCCGACTGTATTTTATATAGTGGGCTGGCAGCGACGGAAGCTGGAAATCTAAGCTCTTATTACATCGACCACCACCTGACGATTCCAGGCGACGAACTCCCCGTGGGTTACGCGTTCCAGGATAAAGAGGTCAAATTGCTGGATGATAACGGCCGGGAGGTTGGTTTCAATGAAGCGGGCGAGATCGTCGTGAGGAGCCGCTACCTCTCGCCAGGTTATTGGAATAGGCCTGATCTTACGCAATCCAAGTTCAGACCCGACCCTTCTGGCGACGGGAGGCGTATTTATGTCACCGGCGATCTGGGTCTGATGCTTCCCGACGGCTGCCTCATTCATAAAGGCCGCAAGGACTTTCGGGTCAAAATCCGGGGTTATGGCGTCGAGATCGCAGAGGTTGAGAAAGTCTTGCTTGCTCACATGGAAATCAAAGAGGCGGTTGTGCTCGCCGAACCCGATGAATCGGGCGAGGATCGTCTGCTTGCCTATATAACGCGCCCAGCGTCGTCGCTGAGTGTCGTCGAGTTGCGTAATTTTTTGGCGCAGAAATTGCCCGACTACATGATTCCTTCCCGGTTCACCTTCGTTGACGCCCTGCCGCTAACATCCAGCGGCAAGCTGGACCGCAAGGCGTTGCCGAAGCTCGACGAGCACCGACCCGAGCTGAGTCAGTCGTATGTGGCGCCTCAAAACGAGGTCGAGCGGATGCTGGCCGAGATTTGGGCGGAGGTTCTTTCTCTCGACCGAGTCGGAGTGCACGATAACTTCTTCGACTTAGGCGGTCATTCACTGGCAGCCGCCCGGGTGGTGTCCCAGGTCATCAAGCAGTTTCGCTTGGAGCTTCCTCTACAATCTCTTTTCAAAGCGCCGACGGTCGCCGAGATGGCCGCAGTGATCGACGAACGCCAAAAAAACCGGCTGACCGAAGAAGAACTGGAACGCATCTTAACCGAGCTTGAAACCATGTCTGAAGAAGAAGCCAAAAAACTCGGCGGTGGGGCGCGATAAATGACCGGCTCGAACCGGCCCCTAACGGGTCGCAGGTTTCGAAATCCGCCCTGGAATTAAATAGTTGTCCTTGCTCCTTGCCCGTGGCTTGTTCCAACTCAATCCACGCGAATCCCGCTCTATTTTGTATCCCGCCGTTATGCACGGTATAATGCGCAAAACCATGAATCACGATCTTGATACGTATGTCGCAAAAGAAAAAAGCGTACAATCCATTCCAGCCCGCTTTGAGAAAATCGCCCGCCAATACCCCGGCCGGCTCGCGGTCAAGATGGGAGATCGTTCGTTAACGTACGACGCTTTCAATCAGGCCGCGAATCGAATTGCGCGGGCCATATTGGCAAAACGCGGGCCCGGAAGCGAGCCCATAGCTCTCCTCTTTGAACACGGGATCGACGTTCTTCTTGCACTCTTTGGAGTCCTAAAGGCCGGAAAGTCTTACGTTGCGATCAATTCTACCTTTCCCCCGGAAAGGATGAACACTATATTGGAGGATTCCGGAACGGGTCTGATCGTCACGAACGGCAGGAATCCAGAGCTTGCCCGGAGCCTGACCAGTGGGGCTCGCGGCCTGCTGAACATCGATGCCATCGACGGCTCGCTCTCTTCCGAAAACCTTGGCCTTGCCATATCGGCCGACGATCTGCTGACCATTCTCTATACCTCCGGCTCTACGGGAGAACCGAAGGGCGTGCGCTACAAGCATAAATCCATCACGCATGATCCCAACGCATATTTTCCCATTCGCGTCGACGACAGAGTGAGCCTGATTCATTCCGTCAGCTTTGGTTCGGCGAGCACGCATTTATATCAATCCCTGCTGAATGGAGCTTCCCTATTTCCTTTTGATTTGAAGTCCGAGGGCGTCCAGGATTTGGCCCGCTGGCTCGGGCGGGAGGAAATCACGATGTTGCACGTGCCCCCGGCCGTTTTCCGCCAGCTCGCGGAGCCCGCTTCGCTTCAAGACAAGCTATCCTATCTGCGACTGCTCCGATTGTCGGGCGCGCCCATCACTAAACTGGATTTTGATCTTTACAAAAAGAATTTCTGTTCGACGACTCTGTTGGAAATTCGGATGGGATCGACGGAATCCAGGGGCATAGGCCGGGCGGTGGTCGATCAGACCTTTTCATTTCCAGAGGACGGTACTCCGGCCGGCTATCCTTACCCGGACAACAAGATCTTTTTGCTCGACGAGAACGGCCGGGAGGTCGGCCCCGGGGAGGTGGGCGAGATCGCCGTGCAAGGCCGCACTTTGAGCGATGGGTATTGGAAACGGCCTGAAGACAACACCGCGAAGTTCTTGCGCGATCCGAAAACGGCGGAGGAGTCGATTTGTTTGACCGGCGATTTGGGCCGGATGCGCCCGGATGGCTTTTTGATTCATCTCGGACGCAAGGACTTCATGGTCAAAATTCGCGGCTATCGTGTGGAGCTCGGCGAGATTGAAAGAACGCTGCGCGCGCATCCGCAGGTGAAGGAGGCCGGAGTGGTCGCCGACGACCGGCAGTCGGGCGAGAAATATCTGGCGGCCTACGTCGTAGCCGCGAGCAGTCCCGGCCCCACGGTCGATGAGCTGCGGCGCTTTCTCAAGGGAACCCTGCCGGATTACATGATGCCCTCGGCTTTCGTATTTCTGGGAACTCTTCCGTTGACCAACGGTAAATTAGACCGCAAAGCGCTGCCGAAGGCCGACGAGCGGAGACCCGAGCTGAGCCAGCCGTATGTGGCGCCGCGAAACGAGGTCGAGCGGATGCTGGCCGAGATTTGGGCGGAGATTCTTTCTCTCGACCGTGTCGGCGTTAACGACAACTTCTTCGACTTGGGCGGTCATTCGCTGGCAGCCACCCGGGTGGTGTCCCAGGTCATCGAGCAGTTTCGCTTGGAGCTTCCTCTACAATCGCTTTTCCAATCGCCGACGATCGCCGAGATGGCCGCAGTGATCGACGAACGGCAAAAAAACCGGCTGACCGAAGAGGAACTGGAACGCATCTTGACCGAGCTTGAAACCATGTCTGAAGACGAAGCCAAGAAACTCGGCGGCGCGCACGATAAATGACCGGCTCCAAACTTATAGACCGTGTAGCCAATCTTTCGCCCGCGAAGCGGGCGCTGCTGGAAAAACACCTTCGGGAGAGAGGGTTGCAATCTCCGCCGCTGCAAACCATTCCGCGGCGCGCGGAACGGGAATCCGCTCCGCTATCGTTCGCGCAGCAAAGGCTCTGGTTTCTCAATCAACTGGAACCGGAGAATGCGGCTTACAACGAAGGTTCAGCTCTAGGGCTGACGGGTCGCCTCGATCCGGATGCGTTGCACAAGGCGATCAATGAGATCGTGAATCGTCACGAAGTGCTGCGAACCACCTTCGTGACGGTTGACGGAAATCCGACGCAAAAGATTAACCGTCCGCGAACCTTCGAAATCCCCTGCGTAGACCTTCAGTCACGCGCGGGCGAAGAGCGTGACGCTGAAGTCGAACGGCTCATCCGCGAGACCATACACCGCCCGTTCGACCTGACTCAGGATCTTATGTTGCGGCCTCTGCTCATACGATTGGCCGATCGAGAACATATTCTCATCCTCGTCCATCACCACATCGCGTCCGACGGTTGGTCCTCCCGAATCTTTAGACGAGAGTTGTCCGTGCTTTACGAAGCATTTGCAAAGGGCGAAACTCCTGCGCTTCCTGAGCCACCGATCCAGTACGCAGACTATGCCGTTTGGCAGCGTCAATGGCTACAGGGGGAGGTTCTAGAGGCCCAGCTTTTCTACTGGAAGAAACAGCTCTCGGGCACTCCTGTGCTCGAACTGCCGACAGATCGCCCCAGACTCGCTGTCCAAACCTACTATGGCGCTAGACATTCCTTTGCCCTCTCCCCTGCTCTGACCGATCAACTCAAGACCCTGAGCCGCCGCGAAGGCGTCACTCTTTTCATGACCCTGTTGGCGGCCTTACAATCCCTGCTCAATCGTTACACCGGCCAGGATGACTTCTCCGTGGGCTCGCCGATTGCCGGTCGCACTCGCCCGGAGACCGAGGCGTTGATCGGTTTCTTCGTCAATACGCTGGTCCTCAGAGCGGACCTTTCCGGCAACCCGACATTCAGGGAGCTCTTAGCGCGCGTACGCAAAGTCGCTTTGGAAGCCTACGACCACCAGGATCTGCCATTTGAAAAGATCGTGGAAGAACTCAATCCCGACCGTAACCTCGGCAGGACTCCTTTGTTTCAGGTGATGTTCGCGCTTCAGAATGCGCCGAGACTGGCCCTGCAACTCCCCGGCCTCACCGCGAGCCCCATGAATGTCGATAGTGGAATTACAAAATTTGATTTGTATCTCTCGCTGTCGGACGCGTCTGATTCTCTTATAGGTTCCCTCGTGTTCAGCACCGACCTCTTTGACCAATCGACGATCGAGCGGATGTTGGATCATTTCCGGATTTTGCTCCAAGGAATGGTCGAAAATCCGGAGCGGCGTATCTCGGATTTGTCGATACTCACCGAAGCCGAGAAACGCTGTTTGCTGGTTGAATGGAATGATACCAAAAAAGACTACCCTAGAGACAAGTGTGTCCACGAGTTGTTCGAAGAGCAGGTCGAAAAAACACCCGATGCGGTCGTGGTGGTTTTCGAGAGCCAGCAGTTGACTTACCGGCAGCTCAACGTGCGCGCCAACCAACTGGCGCGCCATCTCAAGAAGCATGGAGTCGGCCCGGAAGTGTTGGTGGGGATCTGCATGGAGCGGTCGCCGGAGATGATCATCGGACTGCTGTCTATCCTCAAGGCGGGCGGCGCCTATGTGCCGCTCGATCCCGGGTATCCCAAGGAGCGCTTGGGGTTCATGCTCGAAGATATCCAGGCAACCGTGCTGCTGACGGAACAGAAATTGGCTCAGTGTTTTCCTGAATGCAGCGCCCGCCTGGTGTGTTTGGACAGAGACCGGAAAGAACTGGCTCACGAGCCCCGGGAGAACCTTGAGAGCGGAGCGACTGCGAACCAAAGGGCCTGTGTGATCTACACTTCGGGTTCCACCGGGAAACCAAAGGGCGTTGAAGTTCTCCATCGCAGTATCGCCCGACTGCTTTTTGGGGTTGATTACGTGCGGCTCGACGCCAGCCAGACATTCCTGCATTTAGCGCCGATTTCCTTCGATGCCTCGACGTTCGAGATATGGGGAGCGTTATTACACGGGGCCAAATGTGTATTGCCGGCGCAAAGGTTTCCCAGCCCCGCTGAACTGGGCCGTCTGCTTCACCGGCATCAAGTAAGTGTCCTGTGGCTGACCGCTTCACTATTCAACGTGGTTATCGATCAGGCTCCAGAAGCCTTATCGGAAGTGCGGCAATTGCTGATCGGGGGTGAAGCGCTCTCCGTGCCTCACGTGCGGCGTGCGCTTTCTTTATTACCCTCGACGCAAATCGTCAATGGTTACGGCCCGACCGAGAGCACCACCTTTGCGTGCTGCTATCCCATACCGGCTCGACTCGATGAGACTACCGAATCCATTCCCATCGGCCGTCCGATCGGTAATACCCAGGTCTATATTTTGGATGCCCACCTAAACCCGGCGCCGATCGGAGCACGCGGTGAACTCTGTATCGGCGGAGACGGCCTAGCCCGCGGCTACCTTGACCGACCGGAGCTAACGAATGAGAAATTTATACCCAACCCGTTCAGCCGGGAACCGGGGCAACGCATCTATAAAACCGGAGACCTGGCGCGGTACTTGCCCGACGGCAACATCGAGTTCCTGGGTCGGCTCGACAATCAGGTCAAGATACGAGGTTTTCGCATTGAGCTTGGAGAGATTGAGTCTGTATTGGCTCAGCACCCCGTGGTGCACGAGACCGTCGTCCTGGCGCGAGAGGAGGCGCCTGGAGAGAAGCGATTAGTGGCGTATGTCGTCCCGAAACGGGAATTTCCTCATAGCACAAATTATCTGCGGCGTTTTCTACAAGAGAAGCTTCCTGATTACATGATTCCCTCGGCCTTTGTGCAGTTGGAATCGCTGCCATTGACGCCGAACGGCAAGGTGGATTATCGCGCTTTGCCCGACCCGCGCAACCAGGACACGCGAGACCCCAACGAATACGTCGCGCCGCAGGACGAGACGGAACGCGTCCTATGCCGCGTTTGGTCCGAGGTGCTCGGTATCGATCGTGTCGGTCTTGACGACGACTTCTTCGCGAGCGGAGGCCACTCGCTCTTGGCGGCCAAACTGTTTGCG